>JBGSHH010000458.1:0-6410 GCA_041752355.1 Pirellulaceae bacterium
ATCGGGCCGATCGCGATCACCATCGAGGCGATAAAAATATTCCGCGCCTGGCCTTACGCCTGCCACCGTCAGCTCAAAATATCCACGCTCACGCTGCTCCATCGGCAGTAGTCGCTCTGGCGTGCCGAGCAGTTTCAATTCGAGGCTTTTGACCTTAGGTGCCCAGACGAGAAAGCGGCATACACCGTCGCCTAGATATTTGGCACCGAGCGTCGGGGGGAAATCCGGATGTTCAATCATCGATGATACCTTCACATGGGCCGTCCTTTGATCTAGCGGCCACGTCGCAGTTTGAAAACACTACTTGAACTACTGGTTGTCTGATTTGAGGAACACAACGGCCAGCGGCGGCAAGGTGATATTGATCGAAAAGGGACGTCCATGGTAACCAATGGGCGTGGCCTCGACGCCGCCCAGATTGCCATGCCCATTGCCGCCATGTTCCGTTCCATCGCTGTTGAGTATCTCGCGCCAGAAACCGCCTCGCGGGACGCCAACGCGAAAATTCGCTCGGGGCACAGGCGTGAAGTTGCACGCCACCACAATCAAGTCATTATTTGTTTTGGCCTTGCGGAGGAAGCATATGACGCTCTCGTCGGAGGAATTGGCGTCGATCCATTCGAACCCGCCGGCATCACAATCCATTTCGTGCAAGGCCTTCTAGCCAGCGTAGAAACGATTCAAGTTACCGATCCAATGCTGCATCGCGGAATGTTGCGGTTGCTCGAGTAACGGCCACTCCAAGCTCGCATCGTGTTGCCACTCGCTCCGTTGGCCGAACTCCGCTCCCATGAAGAGCAGCTTCTTGCCCGGCATGCCATACATGTAGCCGTAGAGCAGACGCAAGTTCGCGAACTTCTGCCAATCATCGCCCGG
The DNA here is from genome assembly GCA_041752355.1 of Pirellulaceae bacterium. GTDB lineage: Bacteria > Planctomycetota > Planctomycetia > Pirellulales > Pirellulaceae > JAEZGD01. Next base: position 877 of record JBGSHH010000458.1, read on the forward strand.
CATTTTCGATAGCAACGACCCTTTGCCGTGGACCACTTCGTCATGCGAAAGCGGCAGGACAAAGTTCTCGTTGAACGCATAAATCATGCGAAATGTCAGTTGATTGTAGTGGAATTTGCGATGAATGGGATCGTGTTCCAGGTAGTGCAAAGTGTCGTGCATCCAGCCCATGTCCCATTTCGATCCAAATCCCAGGCCACCGACGTAGGTCGGTCGCGAGACCATCGGCCAGGCGGTGGACTCTTCCGCGATCGTCTGCACGTCGGCATGACGCTTGTAGACTTCCGTGTTCAAAGTTCGCAGAAACTCGATCGCTTCCAGGTTCTCGCGTCCTCCAAACTCATTGGGAATCCATTCGCCTGCCTTGCGGGAATAGTCGAGGTACAGCATGGAAGCCACCGCATCGACGCGCAAGCCATCGGCGTGGTACTCGCTTAGCCAATACAATGCATTGCTTAGCAGGAAGCTACGCACTTCATTGCGACCGTAGTTGAAGATGTAGCTATTCCAATCGGGATGGAAGCCTTGGCGGGGATCGGCGTGTTCAAACAAGTGCGTGCCGTCGAAGTAGGCCAGTCCATGCTCGTCGCTAGGAAAATGTGATGGCACCCAATCGAGAATGACCCCAATGCCGTTCTGGTGCAGGTAGTCGATCAGGTACTTGAAGTCCTGTGGCGTACCATAGCGACTGCTTGGCGCGAAATAGCCTGTCGTTTGGTAGCCCCATGATCCAAAGAAGGGATGTTCCATGACCGGCAGAAACTCAACATGCGTGAAGCCACAACGCTGCACGTGATCTGCGAGCGCCACTGCCATTTCGCGATAGCTCAACGAGCGATTCCCTTCCGCTAGTACGCGCCGCCACGAGCCAAGATGCACTTCATAGATCGAAGTCGGCGCGCTGAGCGCATTGCGCTCGCCGCGATTGGCCATCCAATCCCCGTCGCCCCAATCGTAATCCAAATTCCATACGATGGACGCCGTCTTGGGCGCGACTTCAAAGCAGACACCGAAGGGGTCCGCCTTATCAACCTCGTAGTTGTCAGTATGCGAAATGATGTGGTACTTATAGAGCGTGCCATGCCCGATGGCGGGCACAAATGCTTCCCAGATGCCCGACGAGCCGCGTGGCGTGAGTTTATGCTGGGCTTGATCCCAGTTGTTAAAGTCACCGACGACGGAAACAGAGCGGGCGTTAGGTGCCCAAACCGCAAAGCACGTTCCGACTACGCCATCCGTACTCGTGTGAGTATGCGCGCCGAGTTTTGTTTGCAGATCGTAGTGCGTTCCCTCGTTGAAGAAATGGATGTCGTCGCTGGTGAGGAGTCCGAGGTTGATGTCTGCCGTCGTGGCGGCTGCATGCTTGTTGGCCTTCGTGTGGCGTGCCATGTTGTCTGCCTCCCTTACGTAGTTTCGTGTGCGTGGAGTGACGCATTGGATTCCGCTTCTCGTCGTAGACGTGCTACGGCTTGCAGCGTTTCCACTACATCGGGACGTCGAGAAAAGTCGCTAAAAGGGAGCGAAGCTTTTCGTTTCCAATTGGGGAGTTCCGCGCCTGTGCCCGGTACGTTTTGCGGACGGAGCTCCGCCCATAAATCTTCTAAATTCACCAACAACGCTTCGGCGCTGCTGGCCGCGAGGTATTGGATCATGGCCGCCACGGGAGTATTGCCGACCTGCCACTCCGTGCTCAGCCAGCCACCCATTTGCAGCCAGGCAATCAGGTTCACCTTGGTTTGTTGAAGCTTGTCCCGCTCGCGTTGCGCTTCCTCGGCGTTCATAAGTCCCAGTTGTTGACGCACCGGAATATCGAGTCCTTGCCACCAGGCGGTGAACGGGGGCATGTCGTGCGTGTTGAGCGAAGCAATACAATCGGGCGGCACGGTGGCCAGCGGCGCGGCATCATCGGGATTGAGTTCATATTGCACGACGAACATTTTGCGTATGCCGTGCAGTTCCATCGAGCGATTGACTTCTTTGGGTACGGTTCCCAGGTTCTCACCGATGATGGTGGTCTGATGGCGATGCGACTCGATGCTAAGTACCGCGTACAATTCGTCGGCGCGATAACGAACATACACGCCGTCACTTGCTGGGCGACCCTGCGGAATCCAGTACAAACGATGCAGACCCATCACGTGATCGATGCGCAGCGTACGCGCCAGTCGCATGTGATGTGCCAGATACTCTCGCACGTGACGATAGCCATCGCGACGGATCCCTTCGGGATGCAACGGTGGAAAGCCCCAGTCCTGGCCTTTTGTAAAGACCGCATCAGGGGGCGCCCCGGCCGACGCGCTCGCCACATACGCCTGTGGATTGCGCCAGACATCAAAGCTATCGGGTCGCACGCCCAGTGGCAAATCCAAATACAAGCCGTCACCTGCAGCAGTTGCTTCTTCGGCCAGGCGGTTGAGTTGTTCGTTGGCGACCCACTGTACGTAGCAATGATACGCCGCCACCGCTTTGTCGTAGTCAATCCCTTCGTGTAGCTCGGCCGGCCAGCTGGGCCACGGTTTGCGTCGTTGCTGATAGGTCGCGCGAAACACGGCATAGTCGCGCAAATGTGGATGCTGCTGAGTGAACGATGTCAGCTCCTCCAATCGCTGTGAACCGCGCGAGAATAAATCGTTCGCCAGCAGTTCCAGCACCTGGCGTTTAAGCGCCATGATGCGCGGATAGTCAACCTCTTCGGCGGTCCGAAGTTCCGTCAAAGCCTGCTGAAAAGCGGCGGAAGCGACAAGTTCGCGCGCTAGGGAGCATTGTTCCATCTCCGGCACACGCTCGATATCAATATAGAACTCGTTCCAAAATAGCCGACTGGCAGGCGAATAGGGACTTGGCTCGAGTGGCTCGTCGAGAAAGGCCGCCAAGATTGGCAATGTGCCGACCAGTCGACCTCCCAAGGCACGGACCCAACCACTTAAACTAGCAAGATCCGTGAAGTCGCCAGCCCCCCAATTACGTTCGGTGCGCAAAGCATAGAGCGGCAAAAAGCAGCCCCAGGTCATGGTGGTGGACTCATCGTAGGCGGCGGTTGGCGCGGAGAGAATACATGTCTCATACACATCCGCGTTGGCCCGAATCGTCAGTCGGTGATAGCCATGTGCCAACCCAGCAGGCGTTTGCGTAGTCACTCGGCAAAATCCAGCTGGCACTGCCTCCTCGGTATCCAATGCAGATTGTAATTCGCTCGATGAAAGCACCCAGTCTTGCGTCTCTCCCGTCTCCATTTGCAAACTAAATGCAAGCTCCGCCTGCATGTTCGCCAGCGGCAGCATGAGCTCAAAAGCGGTCGCATTTCCCTCCCACACGACGATCACCGGCTCAATGCCCAACTCCGCCCGTCGTCGTTGTTCGAGATGCAGCGCCGTCGTCACATCGGCCAACGTTGTAACGTCCGCCCCTAAAGCGCGTAGCGCGGCCAGGAGGGCTGCTTCGGACGCAGACCGCCGCACTTTGAGAACGTCTTCATAGGACGTTTCCACGCCTAGCAGGTGGGCGAGTTGTTCGAGTTCCGACGAGATCGATACCATGGATGGTTGCCGAGTGAAAGCTATTTATTGCAAAAGTGAGTGACGCGCGAGGCACTTACCATCGCGATTATTTGGTGTTGAGCAACTGCAAAATGCCTTGTAAGGGAATTGACACCCAATTCGGTCGATTGTTTAGTTCGTAGCTCAGTTCATAAACCGCCTTTTCCAACAGGTAGCCATTGAGCAGTGTTTGCAACTCGGGGCGTTCATTGGGCAGGAACGTGCCTGTTTTTGTTTCGGCGAGATACGACTTTAGGAATGCCGCGGAACTCCAGAGGTACCACACGTCGAGCCATGATCTCACATCTTCGCCACCTGCCGATGACATGACCGTGGTGTGTTTCGCGTCGCTGACCGCTGCGTGCGATGCATAATGAAATGAACGAATCATACCGGCGACATCGCGCAGCGGTGAGCGCTTGATACGGCGTTCGCCGATGGGCCGATCGGGCTCCCCTTCAAAATCGATGATCACAAAGTCTTTGCCTGTGAACAGCACCTGGCCCAGGTGATAGTCGCCGTGACAGCGCAAACGCAACGCCGTAATGCGAACTTCCGCCACTTCGCCATAGCAATCCAACAAAGTTTCCTCTTTGTCCAAGAGTTGTTGCGCCAAAGGGACGGCGTTCTCCGGCAGCTTCTTATGTCTCTTGCGCAACAAACTCAGCGTCTTGCGCGCTTGCGCACGCATTGACTGATACAAGCTGCGTTGATAGAGCTTGGTAAACGGTTCGGGAGCGAAACTCTTGTCCTCGCCGGTGGCCAAGGCCATGTGCAATTCGGCCGTGCGCTTGCCGAGCAATTCCGCGGATGCGAGATATGGACCAATCATGTTGTGCGCCAGCGTCGGAGGCACATGGTCGGCCAGTTCGACGAGCGAGCTCCGCTGGGGCAACACTTCGGCCGGTGGAGGTCCAGATAACTCCGACTCGATTCGCTCCAAGTAGCGATCGATCTCGTCGATTGTATAGACCCAGGCATCTCCCTGATTGGGAATGAACTCATGGAGAACTGCCAGTGAGTAACTATCGCCATCTTTGTCACGGTATTCAAGCGCGCCTGCGACTTGTGGCACACACGCCAGACGCGTGTGCTCGGTAAGGTAGCGTCCGATTTCTAAGTCGGGATTCTCCCCTTCGCCAATGCGACGAAACATTTTCAGGATCAAACGCTTGCCCAGGATCGCGGATGTATTGCTTTGTTCACCACCATGGATCGAAGTTTCCAATGAAATGTCGTTTCGCAAACGAGCCAATGCTGGCGTTTGGATTGAATTGACTTCGCCACTTCGACCAGGGATGACACGACCGCGTGCGATGACGTCGTACAACAAGAGCCAGAACTCGTCTTCGTGCGTCGTATCACAAAGCGTTGCCGTTTCGTCGTTATCGCTGCGTGTGATCGAAATCAATCCCGCGCTAGGTCGATCGCCCAAGATGTTCTCTGCCTGCTCGTTTTGCGCGAAGATCATGGGCAGGACATACGTTTCTGGTTCACCTTCGACGTATTCCACTCGCACGAGCAGCATTCGCATGATGGCGAGGGTGCTGCCTGTGGGGCGTCCATGATGCTTTAGTTCGATAGTGATTTCGGGTACATCGTAAACGCGCAGCACATCCACTAATTTCGTCCGCTGCATCTGTCGCGCCTTGCCCGCGAACCAACGATGGCGTTGCAAATAGGCCGGCAATGCCGCTTCTAAACGTAGAAGTGCTCGTCCTTCAAAGAGCGTGTCCCATTGTCCAGGAATGCTGACCGTGGGGAGATCGACCTCTTGCGGTTCCGCTTCATGTGTTGCCCATTCCAAGCGGAACCAATAGAACGCGTATGGGCCGAGGGTGAGGAAATACGGCAGTTCGCCAATCGGCGGAAAGCGCGTGCGACCGAACAACTCGACGGGCACTTGCCCTCGAAAGCGGGACAGGTCCAGTTCCGCACACTGCACGAATCGAGATAGATTCGCGACGACGAGCAATGTTTCGCCATCGCGCTGCCGCA
>JBGSHH010000459.1:0-4491 GCA_041752355.1 Pirellulaceae bacterium
GTCGAACATCTCTTCACAAAGTGCCAGCATGCGAAGTTGCGCGCCATGAATCTTGTCGATGAGCTTGCGCCCAGTATCCGACTGCACGTTGTCACACAAAGTCCGCCGGTTGTCGCGTACGTGACGCTCGATGTCTGCGCGCTAGTCGGCCGCAGTGATATTCACTACTTCGGCGGCGCGGTAGAAGTTGGTGAGGCGGTCGACTAACGCGTCGATCATCGCTGCGGTGACACGCTGCTCGCGAAGGCGCGCCTCGAAGGTGTCGCGCTCGTCAAGGCGACGCATCTTCACCAGCCACTCGACCGCAGCATCGGTAGAGTCCTGCGGCTCCAACCATTGAAACTCACCCTGTTCATTGCGCCCAATCGCCACGACTTCTTCATAGACATTGTCCGCTAAACGTCGATTCAAACGTTGTTCGGCCTCGCACGCGGCGTGGCGCAGTACACGCGTACTGTAGTCGATGAAATCGTACTTCAGCGGCTTCTTAAGCTTGTACGCATGCCGATCCGTCAAGAACACACGCGAAATGTGTGTTTCCAACGAAGCCACATCGCGCGTCCCCTCAGGGTAGCTCGCAGGCAATTCCAGCCAGCGACACAAAGCTTGCCAAGTCTCGCATGGGAGCGCTACCCCTTCGCACAATGCTGCCAACGCTCGTCCCGATTCCGCACAATCGTCGTAGCCAGACATGATTATCGTCCTCCCCTTCTACTCTAACAGCAAATGACGTGCCGCCGAAGGTGGGGACGAACGATTGTGCGACTACTCCACTTCGACCAAATCCGGTACGACAAGGTAATCCGTTCCCATCGAGAAGCCTCCGTCCGCGGTAAACCATTCCGCTTCCACTGGCTTAACCAATGCCAGGAAGCGCTCGCGAGCAATGTACCCCAGCGGGCGCTGGTGCTTAGTCACGACGAGCTGCGATTGGTCGTCCCGAATGAATTGTTCGATCACCATTTCAAACGGCGCGTCATCGGCCAACGTGGGAACACCTTTGGTCATGAGTATCTCAATCGACTGGGCCGAGCGATTCTTCCCCTTGATCGATTCACGAATTCGCTCGCGCTCCACCAGTCCGATAAAGCGCGCGTGAATATCGAGTACCGGCAGCACCTCAAGCTGTGTTTGCGCGAAGAGTGCTTCGGCAAAGGCGATAGTATCCGTGCCGCGCAACAGCAGTGAGAAGGGAGTCATTACATCGCGAGCGACGCAGCATTCAAAGGGATTCCCGCTGGCGATGGTTTGCTTCCACACGCGGCGTTCTTCATCGAATTGTCCATAACAGACGGCGCAATTGCGTCCCGACTGTTTGGCATCGTCAACTGCTTGCCGACCACGTTGCAAGGCGTTATCCGGAGTATCGTGTTCGGCATGGCAAGCAACAACGCCCAAACTGGCGGTGACGCTAAGATTCGGCGCGACCGTGGCGAACTCCAGCGAATCGATCGCTCCGCGCAGCTTCTCCGCCAGTTTAGCCGCCTTGTCAATTGAGTGGTCCGGCAGCAATACCGCAAAGCAATCGTCGTGCAAGCGCGCCACGAATTGCCCTGGCAAGCAGTTCTCTTGCAGGACGGCACCCACTTCGCGCAACACCGCATTCCCAGCGTCGTGGCCATACAAGTTGTTGACGCGTCCAAACAAGTCCATATCGACGAGCACCAACGCCAAGTTGCGCGCTTTGCCGGATTTCTTCAGTTCAGCATCCAAGCGATCGGTAAAGGCTTGTCGCGACCAAAGGCCTGTGACGGAGTCTTCCCAGCGTTGTTGGCGGAACCGTCGCTCGAATTCACAGTATCTCGCCGCCGCGCGCAAGCGAGCCAAGACCTCGCCGGCGCTGACTGGCTTGCGGAGAAAATCATCAACGCCGCTTTCAAAGGCGGCGACAATATCGATCTCCTCGTCATCTTCGCAAAAGAGCAAAACGTGCAAATGTTTCGCATCTTCCGACTGTTTGAGTTGCGCGATCTGCTGAAAGTTATCACTCAGTGCCGCGTCTTCGACCAGAAAGAAATCGAACGTCGTCGCCTGCAGCGCTTGTAGCGCGGCGTCAAAATCGGCACAAGCGGTAACCTTGTATCCGAACTCCGTCAGCAAGAACGACAGGTGCCGCAAGAGCGAACGATCTTTCGAAGCCAACAATACATCTAGCGCGCGCGAACTCATCGGCATTGCCCTCTCAAAGAGACAACGAACGAGCGTTGGGTCGATAACGCTCCACCGTTAGTCTAGGACACGAACCCTTTGCGTGTCGGCGGCATTTTCTCTTGATTTTCTCCATACACCCTCGGCGGTAAATGCTAAGCTTGCAATGATTACGTCCCGAAAGCGGGCGGTTTCGTAAGCGCGCTGGGCCTGCAAACTTCAGCACGTTGCGATCAATTGCCGCTCGCCTTGTCGCACATCGACGGCCCCTTTCCCTGGCGTTCCTGTCATGCAAACGCAACTCATGCAACCTTGGGACAAAGGCGTACCCTGGCTTGAACGCTTCTTGGCGGGATCGGATACCCCCGAGCGAACACCACTGCAAACGCTCCCCTTCACGATCGGTCGCATTGAAACGGCCGATCTGCAAATTGATTCCTCGCGCGTCTCTCGAGAACACGCGGTAATCATCAAGGAAGGAAACGAGTATCATGTCCGCGATTTGGGCAGCACGAATGGCACTTTTGTCAATGGCGAGAAGATTCAAGAGTTCGCGTTGAGTGATGGTGATGTACTCGTCATCGCCGATAGCGAATTCACATTCGTCGCCGCCGTCGCGGAAAACGCGCCGCGGAACATGGCGACGCAGGTAATAGCCGCCGGCAAAGCCGCTCCGGAACCAAAGCCTTGCGATCAAGTACTCGCGATTCGTCGCTTGCAAGAGTCGCTGCTTCATCGCAGTTTCCTGCCACGCTTGAAGCCCATTGTCGATCTCGAACGCAACTCGATGTTTGCGTTTCGCGCCGAACCAGTTGGCAATGGTTGGAAAGAAACCGAACTCGAGCCACTGGCCACCGCCGCATCCGCCACCTGTCAAACGATTTGGCGGGCGCAGCAGATTTATCGCATGCTATCTGCCGAGGCGTTTCTAAATCTCGATGCCGATGCACTGCTGTTTGTCGACTTGAAAACCGACGAAGTCGAACGTGGGCAAGCGCTCGAAGCGCACCTGCATCGCATCAGCACCTTGGTTGGTGACAAACGCCTGGTCGTGGGCCTGCCTGCGAATGCCGTCAGCGACTATCAGCGTGTACGCGATTTCCGTGATCGCCTAAAGTCCGCCGGCTTTCGTATAGCGTATCTGAATTTCCTCGGCGGCCGCCCTCAGGTGATGGCGATGGCCGACTCGCCCCCCGACTTTCTCGCCTTGGCACCCAATCTCGTGACCGATTTGCACAGCAACAGCCGCCAAAGCCGGCAGTTGCAAGCCGTTCATGAAGCTTGCCAGGAAATTGGCACCCGTCCCATCGTCACGGGCGTGAAGAATCGCGAAGACGAAGATGACTGTTTCAAACTCGGGTTCCGACTTGTCGCCACCGAACGTTTAGGCCGCCCCATGTCCACCTCCGTACCGAAATTGATGAAGGCAGACGCCCGCGTGGAATGTTTGACGTAAAGAAATAGCAAGACTCGCGGTTCGATGGGAATCGTCGAACTCCTCCCCTAGATGGTCCTAATGTCGTGATCGTTACCGCCTCACCCACGCAAGAACTCATACCAGGCTATGTCGCCTCGGAGCGCCTCGGCGCTGGTGGCTATGGCGAAGTTTGGAAAGTGGAAGCGCCAGGTGGATTGCATAAAGCAATCAAGATCATTTATGGCTTTCACGACGAGGAACGCGCCTCGCGCGAGCTCAAGTCGCTAGATCATATCCGCAAAGTGCGGCATCCGTTCTTGTTGTCGCTCGAGCGAATCGAAGTGGTCGATGGACGATTGATGATCGTCACCGAACTGGCCGACATGAGCCTGATGGATCGCTGCGAGGAATGCCGCAAGGGGAATTTGCCGGGCATTCCGCGTGAGGAACTTATCAATCACATGCGCGATGCCGCCGACGCGCTGGACTTCATGATTCAAACGCACTCTCTCCAACATTTGGACGTGAAGCCCGAGAATTTGCTGCTTGTTTCGGGTCGCGCGAAAGTTGCCGACTTCGGATTGGTCAAGGAAATCGCCGACAAGACGCGTTCGCTCGTGGGGGCGATGACGCCGACCTATGCCGCGCCGGAAGTATTTGATGGCCGCGCGACGCGCCAAAGCGATCAATACAGCCTGGCGATTGTCTATCAAGAGATGCTGACCGGCGTATTGCCCTTTCCTGGACGAACCGCGGCGCAACTCGCGGCGCAACACACGCGCAGTCGCCCACAACTATCGGCATTGCCTCCTGGTGATCGCGATATCATTGCCAAGGCGCTTTCCAAGAAGGCGGAAGATCGCTTTCCCAGTTGCCGCGACATGATCGACGCGCTGCTAATTGCCAGTCGCCCGGTGACGCCTGTC
>JBGSHH010000460.1:0-5221 GCA_041752355.1 Pirellulaceae bacterium
CACGATTTTGGTCTTGCATATTTTCAACGGGCCATACCATTGCCTTTGTTCATGGCAGGCTGGAAGCCTACCCCACGTTGTTGCGAAATAGAGGTTTGTAGCGTTCTTAGGTCGTCCGTTACTTTTGCGGTTCCAACGATCTCCTCCAACGTCTTCCAAGCTTATAAACTGCGTATAGGCCACAACAAATTGTCGACGCGCCTGCAATAAAACCGAGGCCCATTGCCAAAGGAAACACGACTCCGATGTTGCTGCTGCCCTCAAACGCCACCGCTGTACCAATACAAGTAGCAAAGAAAGCAATGCCAGCGGCTGGGATCGTCAATAGCCCAAGCAACACCAACGCCAGGATCTTCCCCGTACCCATCGACGCCAAGTAATCCAATGGGATCGGTGGCGACTCATACGGATTCGATGAAGGTGTGTCAGGCGAGGACATTGTTAGGACGGCAGGCTGGGAGCCTACCCCACGTTACTTCTGACCAATGTACAACGTCGCAATGCCGAAGGTGAGCGGATGAAACGTCACGCGACTCAGGCCGGCGGCGGTCATGCGATCGGCTAGCTTTTGATACTGCGGAAACAGTCCCACGCTCTGCGGCAAGTAGTTGTAGGCGTCGCGATCATTCCGCGCCAGCACCTGGCCAATCAGCGGCAGGATATTGCGAAAGTAAAAGCCATAACCAGCTTTGAATGGCTGGTAGCGTGGCTCGGTGAACTCCAGCACCGCGACTTTGCCACCAGGACGACAAACGCGCGTCATTTCCCGCAAGCCAGCATCGGTGTCGGCGACGTTGCGGAGGCCGAAAGCAACAGAAACAATCTGAAATTCGTTATCGCCAAAGGGCAAGTTCTGCGTGTCGGCTTCCAAAAATTGGATGCCGGAGATTTTGCGGCGAATCTTTTTCTGCTCCGCGATGTCGAGCATCGGGCGGCAGAAGTCAGCGGCGACAACGGGGACCTTACCCTGGGTGTAACGGTGGAAAGCGAACGCCAAGTCGCCGGTGCCGGTACACAAATCCAAGATCGGATCGGTCAGATTCGGCCGGAGTTTGCGGACCGCATACCAACGCCAGTAGCGGTCGACATTCATCGACAGCAAATGATTCATGCGGTCGTACTTCGGGGCGATTTGCCCGAACATTTCCCGCACGCGTGTGTCCGATTTATCGACAACTGTAGACATGGTTCAAGGAGCGCGGGCGTCTCGCCCGCATTTGTGATTCCGAAAAACTGAAGAGTGGGCGGGACGCCCGCGCTCCCCACTTTAACCGTAAAACGATACAATACCTTAACTGACCTGCCAGCGTCAGACGCCAACCACCATTGCGAGGTGTGCACGGTAGCCCCTCGACCCGCCTGTGAGTACGCCGGAACAGTCTGAATTTTCTCCCCAAACGCAACGCGACCTTCGCGCCAGCGTCGGCGATGCTGCGTCTTTCAGTGTTATGGTCGGCTCCGGCGAGACCTATATCGCCCCCTTCGCGGTTGCCTTGGGGACCGGCGGCATTGCGACGGGATTGTTGATCACGGTGCCGATGTTCGCCGGATCGTTACTGCAACTCATCACACCGCACGCCGTGCGATGGCTCGGATCGCATCGCAAGTGGGTTGTCGCCTGTGCCATCCTGCAGGCGATCGCCTTGCTCTTGATGCCGGTGGCGATCTTCTTGGGGGGGTGGTCGGCGGCGCTGGTGTATCTAGCGGCGACCATATATTGGGGTGCGGGACAGGCGGGCAATCCCGCTTGGAACACGTGGATCGAAGATGTGGTGCCGGCCAGCGTGCGCACGCGCTTCTTCGCGCGGCGCAGTCGCATCAGCCAGTTTTGCTTGCTCGGTGGCTTGATCCTGGGCGGCGTCGTACTGGAAATGGGCAAGAATCGTTCGTTCGATTGGCAGATGGCGGCGTTCGCGACGATGTTCTTGTTTGCCGCCGCCTGTCGCTTGTTGTCGGCTGGATTTCTAGCGGCGCATAGCGAACCCAACGCCGGCAAATTGCACGACGAACACATCAGTCTCGCGCAATGGAGCCGCCGCCTGCGTCAGCACTCCGGTGCGAAGTTGCTCCTCTTCTTGTTCGCCATGCAGGCGTCGGTTTTCATTTCGGGCCCCTATTTCACGCCGTATATGCTCAAGGAGTTGGACCTCACTCCACTGCAATACATGTTTCTCGTCAGCACTTGCTTGATCGGCAAAGCGATCGCCTTACCGTTTTGGGGACGGTTCGCCCACAAGCACGGCACGCGTAAGCTGCTCTGGATTGGCGCACTGTCGATTCTACCACTGTCGTCGCTCTGGATATTCTCAGGTGCGTTTTGGTACGTGACTATCATTCAGCTGCTCTCCGGTTTGACGTGGGCCGCGTTTGAGCTGGCGATCGTGCTGATGTTCTTTGAAGCCATTCCACGCCACGAACGCACAAGCCTGGTCACGCTGTACAACCTCAGCAATAGCACCGCCATGATTTGCGGCACGCTGGTGGGCGCCCTGGTGCTGCATTACTTCGCGGTCTCGGTAATGGGCTATCAGGTGATCTTTGGTTTGTCGTCGTGCGCGCGGATATTTGCCGTGCTACTATTGATGCGATTATCGCGCACCGTCGATCAGGTGCCTGTGGCGGTCGAAGGAGCACTAGCCCTGCAACCCATCGCCAATAGCATGGACAAGCCGGTATTGCCGGGCATTCCTGAAGATCTGAGCGACGATTCCGGCCCGCTCGCTACTTTGCCTCCCGCGCCGTTGGTCGATCCCACTCTCGCGAGTAATACACCAGCTCCGCATGTCCTATGAGCGGAGTGCCAGCTCACGCGCAGCGGCGTTTTGGCTAGAATAGTCGTTCCTATCCGACGTTCCCATCTGCCAGGTTTGTGCCATGCCGACCTCTCTCCGCGTGCATCTGCTCCCTTCGCTCGTTTTATCCGAAGATCTCCGCGATCGAACGGTCGTAGTCATCGATGTACTGCGCGCCACCACCACGATCATCCAAGCGATTGCCGCGGGTGCCAGGCAAGTGATTCCCTGCTTGGAGATTGACGAAGTACATGCCATCGCGGCGAAGCAGTCGAGCGCCGTTCTGCTCGGCGGCGAACGAGGCGGACGTAAGATTCCCGGTTTCGATTTGGGCAACTCGCCGGAGGAGTATTCGCCTGCGGTCGTGAAAGACAAGACGATCGTTTTCACCACCACCAACGGCACCAAAGCAATGCAGCGTTGTCGCGACGCCAGGAGCGTGCTGATCGGGGCGTTTGTGAATTTCTCCGCACTCTGCGAGCGATTGAGCACGATCGAACAAATCGATTTGATCTGTGCCGGCACTGACAATCAAATCACGCGCGAGGATGTCCTCTTGGCGGGCGCCGTGGCGGAGGACATGCTCGAGGTGCATATCGGTCGCGTGGAAATGAACGATCAAGCGTTGATCGCGCTGGACGCCTGGCGAAGCGCTCGCGAAGATATGCGCCACGCTTCGCCGCTGGTCGACAAACTGCGCGGCAGTCGTGGCGGACGCAATCTGCTCGAACTGGGGCACGAACGCGACATCGATCTTGCCGCCGATATCGATCGCTTCGCCATTGTGCCCACACTTGACCTTAAAGATTGGGTCATCGTGGGGTAGGCGTCGCACCTGCCGTTAAGAAATACAAATACACGGCAGGCGGGACACCTACCCCACATTTCTACCCAGCTTGTCAGGCGATGTTCGCATTGGGATAATGCCGACACAATTTTTGCCCCTGACCAACGAATACCTTCTCGTCGCGAACTTTTCTCAACATCTTGGAGTGGCCGCCATGAGCAATCCCAGTCGCCATGCCGACGACCGCAATTGGCTTGAATCGTTGGGACGAAAAATCCCCGGCTTCAAAGGCTATCTCGAAAAGGAGTATCGTCGCGATAGCGACTTCCTCGCCCGTAAATTGCTGGCCGATCAGTTGCAACGCGCCAAGCCAAGCCTCGACACGTATATGCGGAATCTCGTCGACAGCGGTTCGCTCGATGGCCTCACGCAATGCGAACGCGTGCGCACGCGGGTTGATGGGCTGATCAACCAGATTCGCGGTGCCGAACGTGGTTACAGCGGCCTATTCGATTTCGTGAAGGTCAAAGAGAACGTGCTGGAGCAAGCCTACGAGCTCGATATGTCGCTGCAGAGCGACGCCAGCGCCGTGGCCGAAGCGATCGAAGCCTTGGCCAGTTCCTCGGAACCTCCAGCGCAAGCCATTCCTCCAGTTTTGAAACAAATCGACGAACTCGAACGCCTGTTCCAGAAACGGGGCGACCTGCTCAAAGGTCTCGGCCCCGACGTCGCCGTCTAGCATTCTCCCACTCACGAACACACTTTGCATTGGTGACTGCCATGGGCCTTCGACTTGAAGTTATCGACTACTTTGACCCCACCGGTCGCACGCTGGTCCAACGGGTGCCGGCGGAAGGCTCCGCCGATATCAAATACGGCGCACAGCTCATTGTGCAAGAGACGCAAGAAGCCGTCTTCTATCGCGATGGCAAAGCGCTCGATACATTCGGTGCGGGGCGACACACGCTTACCACCGCCAACTTGCCGATCATCTGCAAGACGTATTCGATTGTTTTCGAGAAGTCGCCGTTTCAAGCGCAAGTCTATTTTGTCGGCAAGCAAACGTTCATCGATCAAAAATGGGGAACCCGCCAGCCGATCACGATGCGCGACAAGGACTTCGGCATCGTGCGCGTGCGGAGCTTTGGCAAATTCTCGTTCAAAGTGATCAATTCGGCGGTCTTCATCAATCAAATCGTTGGCACGCAAGGCAAATACACCACCGAAGAGATTTCGACTTTCCTCAAAGACTTGATCGTCTCGCGAATGACCGATCTATTGGTGAGTTCCGGCGTGAGCTTGCTCGATTTACCGACCAAGTTCGACGAAATCTCCGCTGGCACGCGGGCCAAGGTCGGTGAGGATTTTTATAAATACGGCTTGGAACTCGCCGATTTCTTCATCAACTCCATCTCGCCGCCGGAGGAAGTGCAAAAGGCGATCGACGCTCGCAGCAGCATGGGAGCGATTGGCGACTTGCGCGCTTTCACCATGTATCAGGCCGCCAATAGCATGGCCAAGATGGCGGAGTCCGGCGGTGGCGGCATCGGCAACTCGGCAATGGGCGCTGGACTGGGGATGGGCTATGGCATGATGTTTCCGGGCATGCTCAATCAGGCTTATGCACACAATCCCGGCATGG
>JBGSHH010000461.1:0-2361 GCA_041752355.1 Pirellulaceae bacterium
AGCCACAGCGGCGGCGGCCGTAGCAATCGTGGCGGCTCGCGTTGCCAAATCAGCCTTGGCGGCAGTCAGACGCGAATCCAGGGTGGTGAAAGTTGCAGCAGACATGATTCGAACCTTTCAAAAACGTGAAACAAACTAAAACGTAAAACGTGAATTGGTGTCGTGAATTGGTGTCGTGATTTGGGCTAACTGACGGGATCGTAAAAACGCTTCTCACGCTCAAACTGATTGCCTCCCGCCATCGCCATAACATGCGGTGCGGCCATCGCGTTGAACTCACACAGCCACGCGCCGGGAAGCTTGGCCAGCGGGATGGAAGGGGACGGCGCGAGTAATTCACAACCACCGGTTGCGCGACGAACGAGCGATTGCAGCAGCAGCACTTCGCCGGGTGATAACGGCGCACACTCGCGAACTTGCAGTTGGGCGAGCAGTTCAGTCTCGGAAACGAATCGCAGGGGTGAACTCATGGCAGTGAAACTCCTTTCAAAATCCAGGGCGGTAAGAAGAACCAACAAAACCGCCAGCCATTTCGCTAAGCGTGATTGGCGAAGTAACAACCTGCCCAGTCGCGAAACGGGTGGTTGCTTCAATCGCAGCAGGCAAGGCGATAGCGAACGCGGTGGCGGTATCGGCGTGGCCGTCGACGTCGCGCGTGGCTTCCAGCTTGTGGCCATAACTCTTTTCCACGATCGTCAGCCGCAGTAAGTCGCTCACCAATCGCGGGCAGTCGTACAAATCCACACGATGCGAGCGAAAGGCTTCCAGGATCGTCGTGGCCATGATGTTGAGATTCGAGCCGACGAACGGCATCGGGATCATGCGCAGGCCGCGCTTCGATAATCGTTGTGCCATCAACTCGGCTTGATACGGATCGAAGTAGTAGGCCGCACAATGCAAGCGGGCGTGCAAATCGAGAATGCCAGCCTCGACGGCTTCCAGGTCGATACTGCCGGTTCGCGGGTCTGGTTTCCAGAAACGACAGTCAGCAAGCCGAACGCGATTCGTGGCAGGCATCGCGGCGAGTGCGACAACGGCGGAGTGATCATGTCGGATACCAAGATCGATACCAGCGATGATTGTGGGGTAGATATTGCGGCCATCGGGAGAAGGAAGGGCGCGGCCAACCATCGGTAGCAAGTTACGGTCGACGCTCCCCTCCACGTCGGCGGCATCTAATGCGTCTCCCAGTCCTCGGGACCAAATACCACGAAACAGGCGGTTGTAGCGCTCGGTGGAATTGCGGCGGCGGGCTTCGTCCAGTTCGGCAGCATCGAGCCATGGCGCGGGTTCATCGAACTGCAGGAACTTCCATCGGGGCGATGTGCGGGCAATCTCTCGCAGCTTCCAAGCCTCGGTGCCGATGTGGCCGGCGTTGGTGGCGCAGATAACCAGGCCGTTGGGAATTTTGCTGGCGTTGTCCAGCATGTTTTGAGCGAACTCCCATTTGGTGATCGCGTGCACTTCGTTCAAGATCAAAGCCGTTGGACGAGCTCCATGTGAACCAGCGATATCAGAGGCAGTGATTTCACAAACGGGCCCATCGTCGGATTTCTTTTGTCCTTTGCGGACGATACGCGATTGGATTACCTCAATGCGGGCTTTCAACCAGGCGGGGGAATGAAAAAGCCACGTGCGGGCAGACTTCTCCAATTCGGCGGCTTGATCTTGATCGGCGGCACCAACTTGGGCGAGTAAGGGACGAGCAGCGAACGCCACCAGCCACAACATGAGCGCGGCCAAGATGTGATCTTTGCCGGAGCCCTTCGTCGCTTCGATCCAGAACCGTCCGATTCGTGGCACTTCACCGCGAGAGATTGCCAAAAACGCAGGGGCGAGGTTTTCGAGCCACGCGACTTGATGCGGCGCCATGATTTCGCCGAACGAACGAGGGCCGCCGGCGGGAGTGGGGACAGGCAACGAGCGAACGAACTCGCGAGGATCAACACGATAGGTGGCGGCTTGTCGCGGGGTGATCGCGGGCGGCTCGGCGGGTTTGTTGGTGGCTGGTTGCTTGCTCATTGTTCGGTTGCCTTCTCAGTTCGGTTGGCGGCTCGCTGGCGTCGGTCGGATGCCTGGCGGCGGTACTTTGCTTGCTCAATTTCTCGTTGCACTTCCACCGGACGGCGGAAATGGCGTTTTCGTTTCGGTTTGATATGTCGCATGACTTGCCCCTTTGCGGTGTTGCTGCCTGCTTTGCCGCCTACTTCGTTACCTGCTTCCCTGGCCACTCCAAAAAAGTCGCAGGGGTAGCTCGCACAACCTGCTTTCTCTGGTGGCGGCGTGCGGCTTGTGCTTTCAAACTCGCCACGCTGTTGGCAGTGCGGCGCGCGGCGATAAGTTCGCCTAGCCTGATTCGCT
>JBGSHH010000462.1:0-2238 GCA_041752355.1 Pirellulaceae bacterium
ATCAACCTCTCGCGGCGCTACTGAAGGATCTTAAACAGCGCGGCATGTTGGACGATACGCTCGTGCTCTTCACCAGCGAGTTTGGTCGCACACCGTTCACGCAATCGGCCGGCGAAGTGCTCGGCATCGGTCGCGATCACAATCAAAACGGCTTCTCCGTGTGGCTCGCAGGCGCGGGTCTCAAACCGGGCATGACCTACGGCGCCACCGATGATGTCGGCTACAAGGCGGTGGAGAATCGCGTCCATTGGCACGACTTCCACGCCACCCTCTTGCACTTGCTCGGCATCGATCACGAGCGGCTCACCTACTACCACAACGGCATCGGCCGCCGCCTCACCGACGTCTCCGGCGAAGTGGTCAAAGGCATTCTGTCTTAAGTGGGGTAGGCTTCCAGCCTGCCGTTTTAAGAAATGCCGTGAAAAATACGGCAGGCTGGAAGCCTACCCCACGAAAACCTCACACCACCTTTTCCGCGCTGCCTTCGCCGGCGTCGTTCAATATTGGCCGCGGCGTGAGGACGTTGTTCGTACCGGGAACCACCAGCGGACCGGGGCAAGTCTCGTCAATGATCCGCTTCAATTCATCCGCGTCGACCGACTCCACTTCAATCAAGCGCTTGGTGAGTGCGATCAAAGCGTCGTAACGCTGCTCCAAAATGTGCCGCACTTTCTCGATCGATTCATCGATGATGCGACGCACTTCTTGATCGATCTCGCGCGCCGTCTCTTCGCTATACGATGACGAACGCTCTTCCATCGCCGTGGCTAAAAAGGCGCTGCGATTGCTGCCGCGATACGAAACGCGACCCAACCGACTCATGCCATAATCCATCACCATGCTACGGGCGATCTCCGTGGCGCGCTCCAAGTCGTTGCTGGCACCGGTCGAGATATCGTGATGAATCATCTCTTCCGTGATGGTACCACCGAGCAGCACTTGAATGCGGCTCTCTAGTTCCGATTGCGTCATCAAGTAGCGATCCCCATCGGGACGCTGCATCGTGTAACCCAGCGCCGCCATGCCGCGCGGAATGATCGATACCTTATGCACCGGATCGGTATTGGGGAGGCTATACGCCACCAATGCGTGACCGCTTTCGTGATAGGCGACGCGATGCTTCTCGTCTTCGTTCATCACGCGCTGCTTCTTTTCCAAGCCTGCGGTGACGCGCTCGACGCCATCGTTGAACTCGGCTCGTCCGACGGCGGACTTTCCTTTGCGAGCCGCGAGCAGCGCCGCTTCGTTCACCAAATTCGCCAAATCGGCCCCCACAAAGCCAGGCGTAATGCCAGCCACTTCTTGCAAATCGACCGTCGGTTCCAGCTTCACGTTCTTGACGTGCACCTTCAAAATCGCCTCGCGACCACGCACATCAGGACGATCGACCAACACATGCCGATCGAAACGACCGGGACGCATCAGCGCCGCATCGAGTGTTTCTGGGCGATTCGTGGCGGCCATCACCATCACGCCGTTGTTGGCTTCAAAGCCATCCATTTCGACCAGCAAGGCGTTCAAGGTTTGCTCGCGCTCGTCGTGGCCACCCATCATGCTCGAACCGCGACTCTTGCCCAACGCGTCTAACTCGTCGATGAAGATGATACAGGGCGCTTTGGCCTCCGCTTGCTGAAACATATCGCGCACGCGGGCTGCACCGACGCCGACGAACATTTCCACGAAGTCCGAACCAGACAAACTAAAGAACGGCACGCCTGCTTCGCCGGCAATCGCACGCGCGAGCAACGTTTTGCCTGTTCCCGGTGGGCCTACGAGCAGGACACCTTTGGGAATGCGTCCGCCCAGGCGTTGATACTTATCGGGGTTCTTGAGGAAGTCGACAATCTCGCTCACTTCCTCGACCGCTTCGTCAATGCCTGCGACATCTTTGAACGTGACGCCGAGATCTTCCTGCGCATACAACCGCCCCTTGCTCCGACCGAACGACATCGGGCTCCCCGCGCCCCCTAGGCGACGCATCATGATGTAGATCAGCAGCACAAAGAGCAACGTAATCACCAGCATCGGCCCATACACCGTTAGCACGCTGGGATTACCGTCACCACTGTAGTTCAGGTTGGCATCACGCAGCAGCGACTCGATCTGTTGGGTCGAGGAATCTTTGCCCGATAGATAAGTGCGACACTCGAGCGTTTGCACGCGCACGTCCGGTTTGGGTTCCGGCGAGATCTTGAAGCGGTCGACTTTGCCTGTGACCAACTTCGTGCCGACCACCAG
>JBGSHH010000463.1:0-5998 GCA_041752355.1 Pirellulaceae bacterium
GAGAACGCGGCGGAAGCGGCGGTGGTGGAAGACTTGGAAGTCATTCCCATCAGCAGTTTGTCGCAGGCGGTCGGTTTCTTCAGCGGCGCGATCGAGATTCCGCCCCAGCCCTCGAAGATCAACGAACTGTTCGACACGCTGGCCAAGTATGAGGAAGACTTCGCCGACGTGCGCGGGCAAGAGATGGCCAAGCGCGCCATCACCATCGCCGCCGCTGGCGCGCATAACATACTCATGCTTGGCCCGCCGGGCTCCGGCAAGACAATGCTCGCCAAGCGGATGCCGAGTATTCTGCCGCAGTTGAGCGCGGCCGAATCGATCGAAACGACGCGTATCTACAGCGCCACGGGGCGCTTACCGACGGGCCAGGCTTTGCTCGCGCGGCGCCCCTTTCGCAGCCCGCATCATACGATTAGCGATGCGGGGCTCGTTGGTGGCGGCAGCATTCCGACGCCTGGGGAGATTTCGTTGAGTCATAACGGCGTGTTGTTCTTGGATGAACTGCCGGAGTTTAATCGGCGGACGCTGGAAGTCTTGCGGCAGCCGCTGGAAGATCGGAATGTTACGATCTCCCGCGCGCTCAATAGCACAACCTTTCCCGCCGATTTCATGCTCATCGCGGCGCTCAATCCGTGTCCTTGCGGCTATCGTTCCGACCCGCGGCGGGCGTGTCAATGCACGGTGCCGCAGATCGAAAAATACCTCGCGAAGATCAGCGGACCGTTGCTCGACCGGATCGATATTCATATCGAAGTTCCCGCCGTGCCGTTTAAGGAACTCTCGACTGAGCGCTCCGGCACCAGCAGCCTGGAGATGCGCGCCCAAGTGGAAGGAGCTCGCGCCGTACAACAACAACGCTTCACTAAGAGTCGCACGCGGTACAACGCAGGCATGAGCACGCGCGAGATTCGCACGTACTGCAAACTGACGGGCGAATGCTTCGAGCTACTCAAATCGAGCGTGAATGAGCTGGGGTTATCGGCGCGAGCACATGATAAAGTCCTGCGCGTCGCACGCACCATCGCCGACATGGACCAAAGCGAAGCGATCACGCCTGCGCACATTGGCGAAGCGGTGAACTATCGGATGTTGGATCGGACGATGTGGACGTAAGCGCTTGCTCGCTTGCGAGCTGCTGACTTCGCATTGCCACGCGGCCATTGCCTTCCGGATCACTTCTTCTGCAACCACTTCGCCACGCCGACCGCCAACTGTGGCGCATAAAGCGGGGAGCGTTCCAGGGAGCCACTGGCGGATTGGATCAGGCGTTGGGCGTGATCGCGATAGGCGGGGCGCTCGAGTTTTTCCGAAAGCACGAGCAGATTCATCAGCGAGACGCTATTGGGCGAGGGTTGCACGTTGTCGCTAAAAACCTTCGCCCTGGCCAGGAGCGACTCATGATCGCTCGAGGTCTCAAAGAAGCCGGCCTGCTTCTCGTCCCAAAACAGTTCGATCTGTTTGGCCATCAATTCATCGGCCGTGGTAAGCCAACGCTTGTCGCCGGTAGCGTCGTGCAAAGCCAATAGGCCATCGATTAGAAACGCATAGTCCTCGGCGTAGGCGTTGAACTTCGCTTGACCCTTGGCATACGAACGCATCAGGCGGCCTTCGTCGGTGCGCAGCTTGGCCAGCACGAATTCCGCCGCTTTGATGCCGGCCGCGGTGTACTTCGGCTCCTTCAGCAGCCGTCCCGCGTCGGCGTAGCCACGGATCATCAGGCCGTTTTGGGCGGTGAGGATCTTGTCGTCCGTGAGGGGACGCTTCCGCTTATCGCGCGCAACGAGCAGCTTGGCTTTAATCGGCGCGATCTGTTTGAGCAGTTCCGCCTCCGTCAGCTTATGTTCCTTCGCCAACGCGGGCCACGACTTACTGCGTTGCAAGCAATAATACTTCTCGTCGAAGTTTGGTTCGCCAGCGAAGCTATACACATCGGCAGCCAAGGCGTATTCCTCGGCCGTGAGCAGCGCTTTGAGTTCCGGCAGTTCCCAACGATTGAACTTCCCTTCTTCGCCTTCGCTTTCGGCATCGAGGGCCGCATAAAAGCCGCCATCAGGCGATGTCATCTCCCGCGCGACGAATGCCAGCGTCTCGTCCACCACGCGGCGATAGCTTTCATTTTTGGTAAGCGCGTAGGTGCGCGCGTAAACACTGGCGAGTTGTCCGTTGTCGTAGAGCATCTTCTCGAAGTGCGGAATCTGCCACATGCGATCGACGCTATACCGATGAAAGCCGCCACCGACGTGATCGTAGATGCCGCCTGCGTTGATCTTATCGAGCGTCGTCAGGAGCATTTCCCTCGCTTCGGCTTGCTCTTGTGGGGTTCCAACTTGTCGCTCCCAACGATCGAGCAAGAACACCAGGTTCGGCGGTTCTGGAAACTTCGGTGTTTGCGGATTCTCCTCGCTGAAACCAAAGCCGCCGTACTTCGCATCGAACTGCTTCAGCAGCGCGGCTTGCACGCCATCGAGCGTTTCGTTGGTGATGGGCGTGAGCGAGAGTTTGGGTCGCTCTTCCAATTCTTGCTTCACGTACGACGTCAGCGTTTTGGCGTCTTCGGCGATTTTTGCTGGCTCTTTCTCCCAAACTTCCTGCACGCGTTTGACGAGCGTTAAGAATCCAGTGCCGCGACCTCGATCGCCATCGCGCGCGGGAAAGTACGTGCCGCCGAAGAACGGTTCGGCGTCGGGAGTCAAAAACATGGAAAGCGGCCAACCGCCACCGCGTCCTTGACCAACAAGCTGCAGGAAGACTTGCAGCGACTTCATGTAAATCGCGTCGATCTCAGGGCGCTCCTCGCGGTCGACCTTGATGCAGACATAATGCTTGTTCAAGTAGGCGGCGATCTCTTCGTCCAAGAACGACTCGCGCTCCATCACGTGACACCAATGGCAACTGGAATAGCCGATGGACAGGAAGATCAGCTTCTTCTCTTTTTTCGCCTTGGCGAGCGCTTCTGGCCCCCACGGATACCAATCGACGGGATTGTGCGCATGCAGCAGCAAATAGGGACTTGTCTCTTTCGCCAAACGATTGGCGGGCTTGGTCTTGTCCGGCTCGGCGGCGGCCAATGACGTGGTGACGCACAGCAGCATCACCACCCCAAGATTTGTTAATCGCGTCACGGTGAGCCTGCCTTTCGAATCGCGTGGGGCATGATCGTTCATGCTGTCCTTTATACACAACCGCCGCGCGTCAGTGGGGCGTGCCGAAGCCGCTGCGGAACACAAAGTACACCGCTCCCACCAGGCAAAGTCCCGCGAAAAACAGGTCCTTGATCGGCAGATTCTTGTCGCCCATGTAGAAGAGCGCGAACGGCACGAACACCGTCAGCGTGATCACTTCCTGCATGACCTTGAGTTGAGCCAGCGTCAGGCCACCAGCGCTGCCGATGCGATTAGCCGGCACCTGAAAGATGTATTCCAACAGTGCCACTCCCCAACTCAACAGCACGACCACGACCAGTGCCTTGCCTTTTTGATCCTTCAAATGTCCGTACCAGGCGTACGTCATGAACAGATTGGAGAGGATCAGCAGGCCGCCCGTTTTCAGGAGTGTGAGCCACATAAAGGGTGACAAAAATCAAGTGATGATCGAAAGCAATCGGACACGTTCGTAGTATATCGTACGCATCACGCGGCGCGTGATGAGTACTAAACGAAGCGAACTTGGTGTAATCTGGAGCGATGCCCGTTCCTCTTTATCTCGACGCCCTACCACCCAACACCACCAAAGGCACCATCGTGCGCCTCTTGGTGCAGGTCGGCGGGTTGGAGAAGAATCGCGTGGGAGCGATCGAAATCTCCGGCAAGAAGGCGACGGTGGAAGTTCCCGAGGCGTGGTTAGTGCGACTGGTCAAAGCGCTCGACGGCACGCCCCTTGGACACATGCACGTTAAAGCCTGGAGCGGAGCGCCGAAAGTCGCCGCCACACCCGCCGACGAACATTTCGCCGCGCTACTCAAATGGATCGACGTCGAGGCGGCGGCCGAAGCCCACGCCTCGCGCGCTCGTTTGCAACGCATGTCCCCCGCCATGGCGGAACGGACCGGCAGCAGTTTGGTGAACCTCGTGATTCGCGAGGAAGCGACGGGACTCGGCTCCCGTGTGGTGCTCACACTCGCCAAACGCGATCAATCGCTCAGACTCCCCTGGACGAGACTGGGGGTTGGTTCGCCGGTGCTGCTGACGGAAGAAGGAACGAAAGACGGCGAAAACTTGCGCGGCATTATCAGCGATCGTGGTTCGCATACGATCGACGTGGTAGTCACACGTTGGCCGGAGCCAATCAACGATCGCCCCACGTTTCGCGTCGATCTTTCAAGTGACGAAGTCGCCCGCGATCGCCAGCGATTCGCGCTGCAACGGGCGCAAGCGGCGGCGCATGAACGACTCGCGGAGTTGCGGGGCGTGTTGCTCGGGGAAAGGGCGCCGAAGTTTGAAGATCGAAAACAGACCGAGGAAGAAAAGACGGCAGGCGGGACGCCTACCCCACTGAATACCTCGCAGCAGGACGCCATCGACTTTGCGCTGAGCGCGCAAGACTTGGCGATCATTCACGGGCCACCAGGGACCGGGAAGACGACGACCGTAGTGGAATTGATCCGGCAGGCCGTGGCCAAAGGGGAGCGCGTGTTGGCTTGCGCGCCGAGCAATTTGGCGGTCGATAACTTGCTAGAACGCTTGATCAAACTCGGTGTTAACGCGCTGCGGTTGGGGCATCCAGCTCGCGTGCTGCCGGAGTTGCGCGAGCATACGCTCGATTTGGTCGTCGAGAATCATTCCGATTTGAAAGTCGCGCGGCAGTTGGTGCGTTCCGCCAATCAACTGCGCGACAAAGCTGCCCGCTACACGCGCGCCAAGCCAGAACCGGGTGCCAAGCATCAGATGCGCGCGGAAGCGAAGCAGTTGGAAATCGACGCGCAGCGCATCGAGCGGCAAGTGATATCGTATCTTCTCGATACCACACCGGTCCTCTGCGTAACCCTCACTGGCTTCGATACGGCGATCATCGGCCCGCGCGAGTTTGACCTGGCGGTGATTGACGAAGCCTGTCAATCGACGGAGCCTGCCTGTTGGATTCCGCTGTTGCGGGCGCAGCGTGTCGTGCTGGCTGGTGATCATTTTCAGTTGCCGCCGACGGTTGTTTCACACGAAGCGCAGCGCGGTGGCTTCGGTGTGAGTCTATTGGAACGGATGATCGAAATGTACGGGGCCGCACGTGTTTCGCGGCGCTTGATCGAGCAATACCGCATGCATCAAGCGATCATGGCGTTCTCCTCGCAGGAGTTTTACGATGGTGAATTGATTGCCGGCGAAGGGATCGGCGCGCACTTGTTATGCGACTTGCCTGGTGTGGAAGCTTCTCCGTTTACGCAGACGCCGCTGGAATTTGTCGATACGGCCGGCGCAGGCTATGATGAGGAACTCGAGCCTGATGGGGAAAGCCGTCGCAATGTCGAAGAAGCCAATATCGCCGCACGCAAAGTCACGACGCTACTTGCTGCTGGAGTCGCCGCCAGCGACATCGCAGTGATTGCGCCTTATGCCGCCCAGGTTCGCTTATTGCGAGAGAAGTTGGAAGAGACTGGTGTCGAGGTCGATACGGTCGATGGCTTTCAAGGCCGCGAGAAAGAAGCGATCGTCATCACCTTGGTGCGATCGAATGCCGAAGGGGAGATTGGTTTTCTCGGCGATGTGCGACGGATGAATGTCGCGCTCACGCGGGCCAAGCGCAAGTTGATTGTCATCGGTGACAGCGCTACGGTTGGCGCGCACGAGTTTTATCAACGCCTATTGAATTACTTTGAAAGCCACGCAGCCTATAAGACCGTGTGGGAAGAGATGGTATGAAAGTACTCATCACGCTCCGCGTGATGCCGCAGAATATCGCCGTGACAAAGTACTCATCACGCTCCGCGTGATGCCGCAGAATATCGCCGTGACAAGGTTACGCACAGGTCCCGATTGACGTAGCAAAGTTTAGCGCGTAGCCGTGGCAT
>JBGSHH010000464.1:0-19010 GCA_041752355.1 Pirellulaceae bacterium
TGAAGCCTTGGAGGTTGACCAAAGGCGAACGCAAGTCATGCGACACGCTGTACACGAACAGTTCGATTTCCTGGTTGCGATCTGATAACTCCTCGATCGCGTGCGCTAGCTCTTGCGTACGTTCGCTAACATGCAACTCCAGTTGTTCGTTCCATTCGCGCAGGCGCCGCAACAGCGCTCGTTGATCGGTGACATCGCGCACCACCGCGCAGATCCAAGGATCGGGATGTGCGTCGACCGGTGCCAGGCTGACTTCGATCGGAAACTCTCGGCCATCGGCGCGCTGCCCGCAGAGTTCCTCGCCAGCACCCATCTGACGCACTCGTGGCGCGGCGAAATATTGGTTGCGATGGATTGCATGCGTCGCGCGATACCGCTCAGGCAGAAGCATTTCGACAGCCCGCCCCAGCATCTCCCGGCGCGAGTATCCAAAGAGCTGTTCCGTTCGCGAATTGACCAGCACGATCTCGCCGAGGGCGTTGACGATGATCATCGCATCGGGAGCTGATTCGATCAGGCTTTGAAAACGCCGTTCCGCGGCCCGGCGCTCGGTCAAATCGAGAATTGTGGTCCGCGTGTGCAGGAAGTTGCCAGCGGCATCGCGCACCGCCGTAGCGCGCAAGAGCGTGGGAAACGTGCTGCCATCACGGCGCTGAAAGACCTGAACGACATCCAGTGCTGTGCCTGTCTGAAGAAAACTCGCGAAGCGGCCGCGAAAGGGCTCGCGATCGTCAGGCGAAAGCATGTCCAAGAGGCACATCTTGCCGATCACTTCTTCCGCGGAATAGCCGAGCCAGTGCAAGGCGGTGGCGTTCATAGCGACAATGGTGTACTGCTCGTTGATCGAATAATAACCGCAGGGCGCGCGATCGTATAAGTCGCGATACGCTTCCTCGCTATGCCGTAAGCGATCTTCGGCGGCGTGTGCTTCCGTGATATCGACAACCACGACGACACCGCCGCGCTGCTGTCCCGTTTCGTCGATGATCGGTGCCGCAGTGTTGGAGAACATGCGGCCTTGTGCTTCGTCGTTGCGGCGTTGATAGAGTTCGCAATACGGCACGCGTTCGCCCCGTAAGGCGCGCACGGAGGGCAATTGATCGACAGGATAGGGTGTGGTTTTGTCGGGGAGATACAGGCCGTAATCGCGGCTCCAGGCTTCCATCGAAGAGTCGCTCGCGCCCAGCCCACCATGCATGCGCCGCGCGGCGGGATTGAAGTGAATTAGGTGGCCTTGCTCATCGATGATGATCACCCCTTCGTTCAGGCTGTCGAGTACGGCCGAGAGCACCACCTTTTGTTGTTGCACTTCCTCCGAGGCATGCTGCCGCTTTTGCAATTCGTGATTGATGACCAGTGCCGCACCCATAACAAGAATGACTGAGAGCGGAGAGAGGAGCGCGACGGTGAACAGCGATCGCCGCGCGCTGTCGTCGACACGTGTAACGAGTAGTTTGTAGCGCTCTTCTTCTCGCAATTGGAGATCGACGCATGCTTGCCGCAGTTCGCGCAGCGAACGTGCGCTCTCGCCATTGGTCAGCAGACGCTGCAGTTCGACTTCGGCTTCCGGCCGATGCTCCAATCGCAAATGGACGGCCCGCTCGAGCTCTTC
This sequence comes from Pirellulaceae bacterium, assembly GCA_041752355.1. Taxonomy (GTDB): domain Bacteria; phylum Planctomycetota; class Planctomycetia; order Pirellulales; family Pirellulaceae; genus JAEZGD01. The sequence goes on from JBGSHH010000464.1 coordinate 1,613, forward strand.
AATCTTGGCGATGGAGAGTTCTTCGATGTGTTGCACCTGCGACACGTCATCCGGCGTGTCGGCCAGGCGTTGCTGAAGTTGCGCTAGTTGACTGGGCCACTGGCGTATCGCGAACTTATATTGCGCGAGCTGATCGGAGTCGTCAAAGATCAAGTAACCGCGATGCCCGATTTCGGCTTTGCTAATCGTCGCCAGCAACTCCGTCGCCAGACCAATGCGGTTGTGCGCTTCCCGCCGCGCTTCCACCGACGCGATGTACTGCCGGGTGGAACTAAAGGCCAGCCAGCCCACCGCGACGAGCAAGAAGATCGCCAAGGCGAAGCCGAAATTGATGAGTTGGCTGGTCGACAGTTTCATCCGTGACACGTCTCGCCGTAAATCCCCGAAATCTTGACCCGCGATTATAGCCCACCTTTACAAGGGAGCATAGCGAGGCAAGATCCGGGTACCACGACTGACAGCTTCAGGACGAATTCAACAGCGGCTACTCATCTTTCGCGCCACCCAGCGTGACCGAAATTTTGTACTTGTTCTGCAGGTGCGCGTGCGCGACGCTGGCGTGCTGATCTTTGGGGAAACGCTTGCAAACGGATTGAAAGACTTTGATGGCCGGTTCGGTCTCGCCTGCCTCTTCGCGCGCGTAGGCCGATTGCAACAACGCCCAGGCGGCGGAATCGGGATACGCCGCCACGACCTGGTTATAGAGACCAACCGCTTCCTTATATTGCTTCAGCTGGCGATGACAGGCGGCCATTTGCTTGAGATTCTCTGGCAAGTTGTCACACTGCCGAAAGTAGCCAATCGCTTCCGCGAGTTGCCCCGCATCGCGATAGGTGCAAGCGATTTCCCATCGCCACTTGCCAATGTTCGCCAGGTCGTCGCCTTCTAGTTCGTGATAGACATCAATCGCTTCTTTGAACTTGCGAGCACCGCGATACGTGCTGGCGATTTCATTCTTCCACTGCACTTTGCGCTCGGGGTCTTGCCCTACCAATTGGCGATAAAGCGGGACGGCATCATCGGGACGACTTTCCTCGCGGAAACTGTAAGCCGCCTGATTGATGCCTTCGTTAGCGTCCTGGAAGCGACGATAGGTGGCGCGGGCTTCGTCCCAACGCTTTTGCTGCTTGTACCAAACGGCCAGTCGTCCCAGCAACGCATCATTGGCCCCGAACTTTTTGGTCATTTCCTCATAGACGGCGGGAACTTTGTCGGCGCGCTGCGCCGCATAGTGCAAATCGGCGGTCGCGAACCAGGCGTCCTGCGCGGCTTGCTTTGCTGGGGGCATCGTTAGGTCCGTGGGAGCGTTGGCGCGCAACCAACTAATAGCGGCATCGGCCAGTTTCTCGCCTTTGGCTTTGGTATCGCTTTGGCTTACAAGGTTGGCAATCGGCTGGCGGACATACTGCACGACATGCGGGGCAAGTTGCGCGTCTTTATAGGTCGTCGTAAGCGCCGACACGCCGTCGTCAAAGGCGCCGGCGTGGAATAAGTGTGTGGCGAGTTCCCGCGAAGCATTTTGGCAAAGATTATTCGCGGCACCCTTGCGTGGCGTTTCGAAGGTTAGTTTCTTCCAGAGTTGCAAACGCGTCGCGTCGTCGTTTTCTAGCCCTGCGATCTCTATCAGGTCGTTCATCGCGTAGACGGCGACGAGATGTTCAGCATGCTTGGAAAGTACCTCGCGATAAGCTTTCTTGGCTTCCTTGTTTTGCCCGATGCTCTTGTAGGTGTGGCCGATATAGTAAGCGGCGGCGATGGCGTCCGGTGAGTCGGGCCAATAGTCAATCACCGACTGAAAGCCCTCCTTGATCGCGGTGTTTTGCTTGCGCAGTTCGCATTGCGCCAAGCTCCATTTGAGTTGACAATACGATGCGCCATCGCTCTTTTCATAGAGCGAAAGATACTTCTCGTACTCCGCGAGGGCGACTTTCCAATTCTTTTCGCGGTAATACTTCTCCGCGACTTCGAGTTGATAGCGTTCCACTTCGCGCAATTGCTTCACACGCTCCAGTGACATCACATCGAGCGACTGTGCTCGGACTTGCTCGGCAGCGAACAACAACACCAGGACGAAGAGTGTCAGGCGAAGGGCGAATGTCATTTGTTTTGGGTGCGGGCGGAATTCCATTTTGAATACTCCGTATTGGCGTACACAATCACGTTCACGCCGAGTTCGTAACAGGCTTTCCAGATGGCTGGATCGACGCCTGCATTGCCGTCGGCCCAGGCGTCGCCGATATCACCGGGATGGTAGTAGCAGACCCACCGTCCATCCTTCCACCAACCGAGCGCCTCTTTGCCACCATGCGGCGCGACATAGGGCAAAAAGGGAATCGCAAACGGCTGACGATGAATGCGATCATCCAACGGAATGGGCACCGGCCGCACGTCGGGCAAAACCTTCTGCATCAAGGCGATGAATTGATTGTGAAAGTGGCCACTGCCACCGTTGTCGCAAAAGATCATGCCATGTTTTTGGTCAAGATACTCGCGCAACACTTTGATATCGGCATTGGACGGCGAGATGCTCTGCTGCCCTGTCATGTATACAAATGGCGGACTCTTGCCGAGCGGGAAGTTCGCGAGTTGCGCAATGCGAATCGATTCGGTTTGATCGCCAACCTTTTGCGACGTCAATTCGTGGTACTTGAGCAGCATGTTCAAATCGCCGCCAACACCAAAATCTTGATCCCAGTCGCCACCGTTGTACTCAAGGCGAATGAAGCGGACTTTGCCGCGTTGCGTTCCGCCAGCGAATCCGGCGCCGGTTCCTTCGCCGTAGCCAATAGTGTATTGATGCTGGGTGACTTCGTTCAGTTGCAAACGCACTTCGTCGATGGGCGGGACGTCGAACTTGATAGCGCTATAGGGATTGACCACAAACTTCTTGCGAATCACTTTTTCGATCCGTACGGTTTGCGTCACGGTGACTTGCTGTCCACCCCCGGCCGGGAGTTCATAGATCTGACTGCAACCGCGCGTCTGGCTGATGATCATGGCGATCAACACGAACAGTACGGAATAGGTGAAGAGAGCGGCGAGCGATTGATTGAGTTTGGGACTGCGACGTCCAAAGTACCACGCGCCAGGATCGAGCGGATGCCACGATCGACCCGCTGCTTGGTCTGCGGTTCCCTTAGCCCTTCGCGCCAATTCCAATCGCCGCGCGGCCTGTTCGACAAACCACCCCGTCCATGCCAGGCCGATGAGAAACAAACCGCCCAGACCAACGCTGGCGAGTGAACTGCGGAGTCGATCCCAAACGAGCGCGTCAGCGGCATATACGGCGAACTGCCACCAAAGCAGATAGGCGACCGTGAGCAATAGGCAGCCCCGAATCGGCTGCGTTGAATAGATTTGCCACGCATTCCAGGCGAGATAGCCGCCCACGAAGCACGCCGCGAAAAAGAACAAGCCTTCCAGCCAAGGGCGAGCGCTGTACAGCAGTGGCCATTCGCCCACCCACATCCACTGCGCAACGCCGAACAACCACAGCATCGCGCCGGCAATGCTGACCAGTCGCCAACGCAGGGAAGTGGAAGCAGGCTGGATCATGTTTGTTACTTGCCGTCGAGCAGTTTATCGAGGTCTTTATCGAGCGGATTGATATTTGGATCGGCTGGTTTTGCTTCGTCGATATCGAGTGCCTTGGCCGCCTTTGTCGGATCGGGATCGTTCGACGGGGTGACTGAATCGTTGGTCGTGTTCGTTGCGGCGTCGTTAGTAGTCGTCGTTTCATCAGGGCTAGCCGTCGCTGGCGATGCTTGGGGCTTGCTGGCTGCTTCCTTACCGCCGATGAAATACGGGATGATGGTAAAGATCGCCATCACGATGATGCAACCCAGCGTGGCTTGCAACACGGCGCGAATCAAATGGCTGGCAGTGACAATGCCCAGCACTTCTTGCGGACTGCGGCCGCGCAATTGCCCGAGGAACTCGCGCAGTTCGTCAAGGCTATGCCCGCCATCGCGCTGCAAGCGTTTGAGACTGCTGGCCGCGCCGGTCGTTTCGTTGGCGGCGTCAGTTGATTGTTTGGTGGCCATGATTATCTTGGGTCTCCGCGTAGGAGTTATGGCTGTTGCTGTTCTTTGTCGAGTACGTGCACCAGGTCGCCGCCTGCTTCGCCGATCGCTTCGATCACCGGTTCGAACAATAACGCCTGCGCTTCGTTGTCGGCCTTGAGCAACACGGTACGTTTACCTGCAGGCGCGTCGCCGAGCAGTTTTTCGATTTTGCTGGCCAGGCCAACCGTGCCTGTCTCCTGGCCATTGAGGTATATCTTACCTTGTGTATCGATCGCCAGCGAGGCTTTGGCGGAGGCGAAGGTTTTGAGATCGTCCCCTTTCGCTGGTCGCCATTGAATGTGGCTTTCGTCTTGCGAACGGGCCAGAATCACGAAGAAAATCAACAAGTTGAACGCAATGTCACCCATCGCCATCGTTGGCACTTCCACGCGATAAGTTTTGCGGGCGAGTTTCATGGGACCGCTTGCACTTTCGTTTCTTCGCGCTGAATCGTGATGATGCCGCCAGCTTGTTCGATGGCGATGGAGGCTGTCATCCACAGTCCATACTGCGTGGACTTGTCGCTCTTAAGGACGACGATGCGCTCTTCCGCCTGACGTTTACCGCGGAAGCGCTGTTGGAGTTTGGTTGTCAGATCCTTAGCCTTTACGGGGACGCCATCGAGCAGCATGGCATCGCGCGTGAGCGCGACTTCGATGTTCTTCGCTTCTTGATTCTTCGTATTCTGTTCGGCGCGCGGCAACGTTTGCGAACGACCGCTATCGGGCTGCGTCGATGCACAGATCAAAAAGAATATGATCAAGTTAAAGGCGATGTCGCCGGTCGCTGACGAAGGTGGCTCGATCAGCAATTGGCTGCGCCCACGACGAAATCTCATGCCTTGGGCTTCCCTCGCAGCGTTTGTTCCAGCGTGACCGTTTCGATCAATTCGGAAGCGGATTCTTCGACATCCAGCACAAAGCGATTGATGACGCTGGTGAAGTAGTTGTAAGCCATAAATGCTGGAATGCCGACCATCAGACCCAGCACCGTTGTCAGCAGCGAAACTTTGATGCCTGCCGCCGCCAATAGAATGATGTTCTCACCGGTTCCGGCACGCACGCCGGACTCGATATCGCCGAACGATGTCACCATGCCAGCCACCGTGCCGAGAAAACCCAGCATGGGTGCGACGCTGGAGACCGTCGCGAGGATCGGCAGATGGCGCTCGAGCGCGGCAACAATATGGATCGTGTAGTCGTCCATGCCTTTGATCACTTGCTCTTGAATGTCGCCTGCGTCGTAGTTGAGACCTTGCAGTAGCACATACTTTCGTAGGCCGGCGGAAAGGATGGCGGGGACGGGGCCTTGTTCGCTGTCGCAAAGCTGGAGCGCTTCCTCGGCGCGATCGGTTTCCAGCAGCGTCCGAACCTGATTGCGGAGCGACTCGGAGTTGGTCGAAAGCATCTTAAGGCTGCGAAAACGCTCGATCACCACACCAGCGGCCAGCACCCCCATCGCCAAAATCGGCCACATGAATGCGCCACCGTCGAGCATGTAGCCGAGCGCGCCGCTATGGAGCATTTTGGAGAAGGCGCTCGATTCCGCCGCTGTTTCCTCGGGAGCCGCTGAAGATGCTGCGGTAGATGTCTCGCTCTGTGGGCTGGATTCCGCAGGCGCAACGGCCGCTGGTGGCATCGGCTCGGCCTTTGTCGCACCGGCATCTTGACCCACCGCCAACATCGCAATCGACAACACCATCCACATATTCGCCACGCTTCCTGTTTGTCCGTTCTTCTGTCGAATCTCTACCCACCACTCTTATTGATCTTCCGCAGCGCGGGCTTCCGCCTCGAACTGCTGCAACATTTCCGGCAGCGCCAAACGACCGCGCGCATATTTGGCTGCCTCGCTCGAAGGATGCTTCCAATGGCAGAAGTTGTAGCGGCGGAAAGCTTCTGGCACGCTGCCCCCCATGCGATAGCTCTCGCCTGCCCAGAAATACGAATCGGAGGCGAGCGCGTCATCGGGGAAGAGTTTGGCGAAGCGGTCGAAGGCTTTGCCAGCTTCGGAATATTTCTTCTGCTTGTAGAAGCTTTGGCCAACGCGGAATGCCATCCGTGGCGCGCGGTTGTCTTCGGGGAATTTCTCCAGGAACTTCTCGCCCACTTGCGCGGCCACGATGAATTCTTCCTGCTTGTAGAAATAGTCGCTGATGCGGATCATCACGCTGGCGATCAAAGGACTCTTCGGGTAAGTGGCGGCGAGCGTCACATAGGCTTCGAGCGCTTGATCAAATTCGCCAGACTCCTCATAAGCCTGCGCCAATTTGTACTGCGCGTCGGCGGCGAGCGAATGATCGGGAAACTGCTTGATGATCGTCTCATAGGCGCGAATCGCTTCGTCCCACTGTTGTAATTCTTGCGCGAATTGGCCGAGCAAATAGGCCACGCGCGGCGCGTACTTGGGATCGGGATAGTCCTCCATCACCTCCCGCAGCACTCGCCGACCTGCTTCCAGATCGGTTTTTTGTTCGTCGCTCCGCGCCAGCGACTTGTGGCTCTTGAAGAGTTCGAAGTAGCTCTCGGCGATGCGGAATTTGGTTTCCACGGCCAGATTGTCGTCGTGAAACGTCTTCGTGAAAGCGGCGATCAGGCCATCGGTGCCGACGACCACGGGCAGTTCACGAGTGCTCTCGGCGGCGGCGAGCGAACTGGTCGGCGCGGCAGGATCTTTGTACGTGATGCGGAGCGTGTCGCCAAAGTAACTTTCAATCGTCGGATCGTCCGGCGTGAGATTTCCAGGCGTGGGCGGATCGACTGCTTTCAACAGGAATGAACCAGTGAAGACGCCGCTATGAGCGAGCGTCTCGGCGAGTTCGACCGTTTCCTTTTCGCCTTTTTCGCCAGTCACTTCCAGCGTGATCGAGTCGCGGGCATCCGTGCTGTCGCGATCGGGATCGGTCACCAGCAAATACAAACGCTCGCCAACGTGCAATTGCTCGACCGGCTTTTCGTATTCGCGATCGGTGGCGACGAGTTCGCCTACTGTGATCAAGCGTCCTTGTGCCGTGAGTTCAGTCGCCTTGCTTTGCAGACGAAGCTTGTCATTGTACGTGGCGGTCACCACATCCTTGCCAGTCAGATTGAGCACGCGCGCGACGAGGTTGCTTTCTTGCGTGGCGACCATCTCTTCCGGCGGCTTAGGTCCACCGACAAGTTGCCGCGGCATGTTCGCGGTGAGCGGCACCACTTCCGGACTGGTCTTGCCGCCCAGTTGCAAAATCACCTGGCCCACAAAGCGACCTTCCTCCAACGCCCAGCGATTGCCGAGCGTTTGCGCTTGCGGCTTGAACTGCGACGAAACGACGCATTCGACTTCTACTTTGGCACCGTCGGTGGTCAGCAAGTTCACAAGCACCTTGCTCTTGCTGTCCTTGGCGGCATCGGGATCGATAACTTCAATCGTCAGCGGCGCTTCAAAGGCGAGGCCCGCCATGTTATCGCTCGGCGCGGTATCGAGATACGCAATGCTGAGGGGGCCTTTCTTGTCGACGCCGGTCGGCGTGGCGGTGCTGGCGAGAATGCGCACTTTGCCATCGGTCGGCGCGTTCACGTACACCAGCGATTCTCGCGGCACGGCATGGCCTGGAAACGTGTTCTGCGCATCAACATACCGGACATAGATGCGATCACCCGGCTTGATCGTGAGCTTGCCGGGTTCGGTCTTGGCGGATGTATCGACTTCCTTAGTGAAGATGCCAGTATTCTCTTCGGTTTCGGTCGCTTCCAACAAGAGCGGCTCGCCTTCATTGACAGCAACCTCGAACTTGATGGTATCCCGCTCACCGGTGCGATCCTCGTCGTAGTCGACGATTTCCACAATCACGCGCTCGCCGGGATCGACGCGCATGAGGTCTTTGCGCGTCGTTACCACATCGCCACCAGCATTGCGGGCGAAGTCGTAGGCGATCGGATTGACCACGGCGTTGTAATAGGTGGCAGCGAGTTTCGCTTCCAAGAGTTGGCTGCCGCCAGATTCGCTGAGCGTGACTTGATCGGCATACGTGGCGGTGACGGTATCGCCGCCGGCGATTTCGAGCACGTCATTTTGCGCTAGGGCCAGTACGTCGGCCGCGGTGGGAATGTAGCGTTGTTGCGGTTCGGGACCACTCACTTCCACATGATTCACAGCGACTGCTTCGCCGAGATACTCGTGAATCACCATCCGCGTGAAACGTAAGTCGCGTGGCGGGAAGCGAAACTCCCAGGTGTTTTCGTTGACGATCGTCGTACCGTGAAGGGCGGGGCGTAATTCGACCCGACGCAGATCCATCAAGCCGCCACCTTGCACTTCGACCGCTTTGATGGTGAGTTGCTGTTGACCGGGATTCTCGAACAATACGACGCCGACGCGTTCCTCACGGAAGCTTTCCCAATTGCCTGTATCGGTGACGGGGCCTTCGATGGTTTGGTTGGCCAACTCCGCGCGAAACTTGCTGCCGGCGCCCTGATGCGACCAATCGAACCAAACTTCATAAGCGCCTGGCGTGGTGACGTTGAACTTCCAACTCGCGGCATCATCGAGCGATTGCCAATTGCCGAGGGTCTCTCCCTCGTTGCCGCCAGGGACGGGATGCTTACCGAACTGCTCGGTCTTCTTTATAAGTTCGACCGTATCGAGGCCGAGGCTGATCGGCTGCGCCGCAGGCTTGGTTTCGACGACTTCGGCAATTGCTTTTGCGGCGGCGGACGTGGTGTCGAAGTCGGCGGCACGGAACGGAGCGAGCACAACTGCGGCGCTGCTCAAATCGGCCCGAGCGCGAGTCGCCATCACGCCTTGCTCACCTTGCGCGACGGCCGAGAAGATCGCCAGATTGTGAATGCCACGCTCGACCCAGACATCGACGGCCCGTTCACCCTTGCCCAGTGGCAGTTCCAAACTCCCATCGAGCATGATCGCGGTGGTGTTGCCGGTGACTTTGAAGCGGATCGCACCTGACTTCGGTTGCACAAATTGGCCATACCACAACACGGCGGCAGGCTTCTTCGAGTTCTCATGTTCGGGCTCAAGCTTCCAACTCAATTCTTCCACCACAGCATCTTCGGCAAAGGTTTTGCTGTTTTGGATGAAGTTGACCAACTGCGTCCAATCGGTCGCCTGCGTTTGATTAGCTGTATAGATACGCTGCTTGAAGGCGCCATATTCCAAAGCCAGCGGCGCGGCCAGTGGCGGCGCGGGATGGCCAGTCAGACGAAACCAAAACTCGCCATCATAGCTGCCTAATAAGTCGGCCCGGACCGGTGCGTTCTGTTTGGCGCTAGGGGTCCAGACTTTCACGCGGGCGACCTTCTTCAAATCCTTCAAATCGATGGTGAGCGACATGGGCGTGGCGCCATCGGGACGGCTCAGCCAGGTGGACTTCTCATCCAGATCGATCGCCATCAGCGGATTGTGGTCGATGGCCGTATCGGTCGCTAGAGCGCCCGCCGGAAGCTCGCCCGTGGTCGCCAGTCCCTCGAATATGCCAGTATGCGGACCAGTCTCCAGCAGCGTGACTTGCACTTGATCGCCGGAATCGGCCGTGAGCTTGACGACCACTTTGTCGGCTTCATTAGTTACATCTTGATCCGCATCCTTCACGCGCAAATAGACCGGATTGCCAGGCTTAATCTGATTGGCGGGACGCGATTGTGAAACTCGCTCGTCTTCGTTTTCCGCCCGGGCTTCGCGCTCGAGTTGTTGGCTGAAGCTTTCCTTCTTCTCGTCTTCGATCTTGCTGCTGGCGACGGCGAAGTTGGCACTATCGGCGATGCGAATTTCGACATCCGAAAGTGGCACGTTTTTGAATTCCGCCCGGAACTCCTCGGGATAGTCGCACTTGATCACGTCCTTGCCCGTCAGTTCCAGCACGCGATTGTTGCCGGTTGCGGAACCCAATCGCGTTTCCAAGTCGGCGCGGAACAAGCCTTTGCCCGCACCCGCGCTGGTGAGGTAGATCACTTCCGAATCACCGCCTGGTTCGGTCGTGACGCGGACCGGAATCTTGTTATGTCCGCGACTGATCCCCAGATCGCTATCATGCACCACAATCGATAGTGGCGTGCCAGGCACATGGCGGCGTTTGCTGGCGCGGCCCAAGCGACCAATGGTGCGGAGCAAGTTGAGTTGTTCGATATAACGCTCTTCGGCTCCGTACACTTCGGCCAGATTGTAGAGCGCTTGGTTGGCCAGTTCGACGTTCGGCACGCGCTCCAGCACGCTGCGGAAGATATCGCGGGCTTCATCTTTGTCGCCGCGACGGAACGTGAGTACGCCGCGCAGAAACTCCGCCCGCACGACGATATCCAGATCGATACTGCGCGCCAGCTTATCGAACACGAGTTCCGCTTGATCGAATACTTTTTGCGAGAGGAACGTTTCGCCAATGCCAAATTCCGCTTCGATCGCTTGCGGTGTGTTCGGATAGCGATTCACCACCGACGTGTATTCGCCACGGGCGATATCGTAGCGCTGTGCCTTGAAGTAGTTCTTGGCGAGCGTCAACTGCACGCGGGCTTTAGTTACAGCGTCGAATTGATCGCCTTCGGCATTGCGGACCAGCCAGTCGCGCAGCGTATTTTCGACCTGATCGTGATTCGCGTCACCACTTGCGGCGATCAAACGCTCGCAGATAAAGAGCAGGAAATCGATTGGTAGGTCTTTGCGATGTTCGTTGAATAGGGCGACGTTGGCGATGTAGGTATCGAAGGCGAGTCGCTCATCCCCCAGTCGCAAGTAGAGGGCCGCCTGCATGAGCGGCGCGGCGGGACTCGATTCGTCAATCGTCAAGCCGACACCCCCGATGCGGGCGTAACTTTGCGCCACCATCTCGCGACCGGCTTGCGCGCGGGGCGGATCGAGATTGGGGATGTTCGACAGCATCGCCGTGGTGAGCGTGCTGGCGGCAACGTAGTCCTTTTTGGTCATCAGAGCTTGTGCGTAGGGATACAAGCGATCCCAATCGTGAGCGTCGTTGCCCACCAGGCGAGTCACACGCTCGTAAGCGAGCAATCGTTCCATGGGCGACATTTTTTCCGGTGGCGTGATTTCGAGCAGCGCCAGTTCGGCCACTGCGGAGGTGCGCCACAACCGCATATCGATCACCGTGCGATAGATCTGCGTTTTAATGGCGTCGTCGATCTTGTCGCTGGCGCGGGCTTCATTGACGTAGTTCTGTGCGGAATTCTCGTCGAAATCCCAACTAGCGAAGGGGCGCTCATCTTGTCGCTTGCGAGAGTCGCGAATGGTCTTTTCCCAGTCGGTCCAATTGCCTGCCTGATAGTAGTCGCTGGCGAGATAATTCGCATAGCGGCCGTGGAAGTCCGTGTCGAACTTGAGCAACTCTTGCAACAATGGCAAACGCTCGGCAGGCGTTTTATTAGCCAAGACGCGAATGGCGCACTCTCGTGATTCCGTATGCTGCGGATCGTGCTTGATATACTTCACCCAGTACGCCAGGCCCTCATTAGCCATTTGATACTTGTTGAGCATGTCGCCGATGTAGCTGGCATAGCCTGGATCGGGACCGAATTTTTGCGTGTCCTTTTGGATGAAGGCGAAGATTTGCTTAATGAGGTTGGCATCGCTGAACTTGTCGGCGGTCCAGACCAAGCGACGCCAGATCTCAGCGCTGTGATGGGCTGGCTCTAAGCGGAGCAAATGCGGCGAGGCCAGCTTGGCGACTTCCGGCTGGTTGTAATCGACCGCCGATTCCAGCCAGCGCGCCGCTAAAGCGTAATCGTTGGGGAAGCGCTGCGCGGCCTGACCGCTGGTCGTCACACACTGCCCGCGCTCGTTGCCGGGCGCATAGTGGCGATAGTAATAGTCTTGCTGATTCAAAACCAGCATCGCCTGCACTTCGTTGAGCTTGCCGAAGTGCTCGGGGCTCAGCAACTGCTGGCGGAGCTTGGCAGTATTGGGATGGTAGACTTCGGCTTGTTTCAACCAAAGCTGCAAGTAGGGATCGTTGTCCGCCTTGGCAAGTTCCGCCTGCACGACGGCAGCTTTCTTTTTATGGTCGTTGTTGGTACGAGCTTGTTTGGCCCAATTGGGGAGCATCTGCCGAAAGTTGGCCAGGTGAATGTTGCGATTGCGCGAGGCGATGATTTGTTGCACTTCGCCAGCGAAGTTGGCATCATCCGGCAAGGTATAGAGCAGCCAATCCAAGGCCTGACTAGTGTAGCCATCATCGGAAGGAGACTGTGTCAGGAGTTCGCGGGCCATTTGCTTCGCGCGCTCGACATCCTTGATTTGATCGCGGTAGACATTGAATGCTAGCACGTAACGCAACACATGCGGATCGCGTTTATTCTGCCCGAGCGCTTCGCGTAGCACCCGTTCGCACTCGGCGACTTGCGGCGGTTCGGTGCCGATATGCTGCTGATAGGTTTGAGCGTTGCTGTTGGTGGACGCATCGTGACGGATCACATCCGCGAAAATGCGCAGGGCGTTGGCTTTGTCGCCATCGCGTAGGTAGGCGTGAGCGAGATAACTTTGCACGACGTAGCGATCTTCCAAGCTGCCATACTTTTGCTGATACTCGTTCGCCAGCGGAGCAATCTCGCCTGCCTTGGCGGCGGCGTGGTGGAGTCGCATCACGAGTTGATGCAACGTGGGGGCGTCATCGCTGATGGCGCGGACTTGCTTCAAGCTTTCTGCGGCGTTGGCGTGTTGTCCCAGGTTGCCATAGTTCTCCGCCATGGTTTGGTGCAGATAGCGACGCGATTTGGGATCGGTCGGCAGGTTCTTCTTGAGCATCTTGCCTGCAACGAGGTTCGCCTGCGCCCATTCGCCACCGCGACGAAAGCCTAGCACGCCGCGCCAACCAATTCTCTCGGCATAGCCGTTGTTGGGGAGCTTATCGAGCATTTCACTCGCGAGTTCCGCGCCAGGTGTGAACTGCGCTTTGTCGCCGAGGCTTTCAAAACGGGCGATGGCATCCACGCCCGCTTCCATGCCTTGCGGCGTGTTGGGCTGGCGACGATAAACTGCCCGCCAGGCTTCCGCGGCAGCGAGCGTTTCGTTGAGTTGGTCGAGCGCGCGCGCCAAACGAACTTCCATTGCAGGCGTTTGACCCGAGTTGGGGTAGCGGGCGATGAACTCGCGGCAAGCGGCACCGAGATCCTTGTTGCGCGACATCGCTTCCAAGCCATCGATCAGCTTGACCATCACCGCTTCATGCCGCGGATCGCCAGCCTGCGCCGTGACGAAAAGTTGTCCCGCGCGAACCAGGCCAAACAGGCGGCCATTTTGATGGTAGAGATCGACGAGCTTCACGAGCACTTCTGCCGCTTCTGGCGACGTGTTTTTGAACTTGGTGAGTTCGCTCTCCAACGCTGCCGCCTGCGTGGTGACTCCGTCGTTTTCTGCCGGCGGTTGCTGGGCGCGCGACACATTGGCAGACAGCAGACTCGCTAGAATTGCGAGCAGATAAAATGGCCGAGCGAAGGCGGATACTCGGTTCATGGGAAGTCCTATTCTCTAGCGTCACTAGCGGTCGGTTGAGTGGGGTGGTAGTCGGACAGGGGCAAGTTACTGTCGGACTACGGTGTATTGGCGGCGGCTGGCGTGGCGAGCGCGTCGGCGATTTTCTTCGCGTCGGTCGCGAGCGGGCTTTCGGGGAATTCGCCGAGCAGTTGCTCGAATCGCTGCTTCGCTTCCGGCTTGCGCCCCATGCGAAACAGGCAACGGCCATAGTTGAACAGAATTACATCCAGAAATTTCGCGTCGGGATGATTAGCCAAGACGGTCTCGAAGGTATCGACTGCGCGGGCATAGTCTTTTTGCAGATAGTAGTAGTTGGCCATCTTGGCAACGGCTTCGCCGACGCGACCACTCTCGGGGAACTGATCGAAGACCTGCTTGTACTCTTGAAAAGCACGATCTTGTAGTTGCGATTGCGTTTGGCCCATCGCTTCGGCGGCCATTTGTTCGTAGCACTCGGCGATGCCAAATTGCGCTTCGCCGCGCAACTGGCTCGTCTTCATGTTCACCAGGCGTGTGAAGATGCCAATCGCCCGGTTGTAATCCTTTTGCTTGCGTGAAACATCGCCCAGTTGCAGCAAGGCGTCGTCCACGAAGCCGCTGTTGGGAAACTCCGACTGCAAACGTTGGCACATGGCGGCTGCCAGATCGAGTTTATCCATCTCGAAATAGACATTCCAAAGTTGGACATAGCTTTGTTCCAGCAAGTTACCGCCGAGCTTGCGGGCTTCGTCCATCACGTCTTCGCACACCGTGAGCGCCTGGGCATACTTCTCATCCGCCTTCTCTTTCAGGCCAAACTCTTTGTAGCGATTGCCAATGGCGGTCAAGGCTTGCGAGGTCTTGAGTTGCGTTTGTACGCGGAGCTCCTCGTCGGTGATGACCGCCTTGGTGACGCGGACTCCGCCGATATTGCCCTCGAGCGTGCGGGCTTCCGCCTTGACTTGTCGAACGCCATCGTGCGTGTGGAGTTCGTCGAGATAGCTCAGCCGCACCATATCGCCGGGCAACGCTTGCAGCGCGGCATCGCCCGCTTGCACTTGATCGGACTTCGCCAACAAAACCGTGGCGTGGAAGACGCCGGTGTGCAGCGAGCTATCAACCGGCGCGACGGGCGCTCCTTCCTCAGGCGAAGTGGGAGTGTTGGGATCGACGATGGCGGCTTCGGTCAGTGTCACCGTGACCTTGTCGATGAGTTTAAAACGATCAATCTGTGGCTCTTCCACGCTGGGGAGTTCGCCTTCGACTGGCGCAGCGCCTGGTTTGGCCTTGGTGGCCAGATCGGCGGCTTCCGTTTCGAGTTCCTCATCGGTCTTAGGGCGATAGACCTCGATCAAGGCGGTGAGCGAATCGGCATTGTCGGAGGCGTCGCGATCGGCATCGGTAATGCGGAGATTGATGGGCTTATCGAGTACGACGCCGCGCAATGTCTCGCTGAACGCGCCATCGGTAATCGCGACATTGGCATTGCCCACGACGGCCACGGTGCGTTCGACTGGCACATTGAGTTTGCGATCAGCGGTGTGCGAATCGACGTATTTCACCTTCACCACGTCGCCACCTCGCACTTCCAACACGCCGTTGTTTGGCGTTGGCTTGCCGAGTTTGGTAGCAATCGAGCCCAGCACGAGGCGGACATTGCGACCGACCGGAAAGGCAGCAATCTTCTCCGTATCGCCTCCGGATGTGACGCATTCCACTTCGAGCGACTCGCCGGGATCGAGCACCGCCAAGTCGGCATCTTCGATCCGCAGGAAGAAGCGCTTACCAGCTTCGAGCTTCTCCGCTTTGTCGTTATCGCCGGAGAGCGCCGTCCCAACCTTTTCCAGGGCGCTGATCGCGCGGCTGTAGTGACCGAGTTGATAGTGCCCCAGGCCAATGTAATAGTACGCCTCGTTCACTTGCGGACTGACGGGGAAGCGCTCGATCACGTCGCGCATGATCTGAAAGCTCTTGCCGAAGTTGCGCTGATGATAGAAACACACGCCCAGTCGCAACGTCGCTTCCGCGCGCTGCTCCTCGGTTTTGTTGTCATCGCCGGCGGCCGCTTCGAAGTGAACGCGGGCCCGATCGAACGCCCGTTCGGTATCGAGGTAGTACTTGCCCAGGCGCATGTGGGCATCGAAGCGAAACTTACTGCGGGGGTAGCGCTCGATGACCGATTTCCAGACTTCGACCGCTTTGCTCGCCTCGTCGGATTCCAAGCGCGAATCGCCAGCTTCCACCAACTTCCGCGCGGCCTGATCTTCCACAAACGAACCACGTTGTGGCGGCTTCGCTTCTGCCTCTTGCGCCGAAACCTCAGCCGCAGCAATGCTGATTGCCAGACCAAAAATCAAACCGGAGAGCACGCGCATAGCAAGGACTCGATTCTGGCGGGAACAGGCTGGCGGGAATGGTTAAGAACAAGGCATGGCGAAGCGCAATGCCGAATACTTCCACGGTATTTGGCTCTGATGGCAGCGTCAAGCAACATCGTCGCTGTTCGCTCCGCTAACGTAGCGTATTGTGCCGGACGTTTGGTTCGCGGAGCGAACAACGACTATGCACAACGCCTCCGCAAAGCAAAGGCTAACTGAACAACTCGTTGATTACCTGGCCTTTGTCGACCAGTTTCATCGGGCGTTGCAGCGGCGTCATCAGTTCTTTGTTGAAGTCAATGCCCAGTGCGTGGCAAATCGAGGCGTGCAAATCGGGGACTTGCACGGGACGATCCTTCGGCATCGCACCATCTTCATCGGACGAGCCAATGACCTGGCCTCCCTTGATGCCGCCACCTGCCATGAAGCAGCTAAAGACCGACGCCCAGTGATCGCGACCAACATCTTTATTGATGCGTGGCGTGCGACCGAATTCGCTGATCATCACAATCAGCGTCTTATCGAGCATCCCTTCTTCCGCCAGATCGGCGACCAGTGATGCCAGCGCGGGATCCATCACCTCGCCATGATCGCGCATGGCGGTGAAGTTATTGCTGTGCGTATCAAAGCCGCCCCGGTTGATTTGCACGAAGCGAACACCCTTGGTGACCAAACGCTTGGCTAATAGCGCGCCGCGACCAAACGGCGTGTTGCCATAACGAGCAAGGGTTTTGGCGGGAACTTTATCGAGTTCAAATGCCTCCAGTGCCGGGCTACGCATCAACGTGACCGCGTCCTCGATAGCCGTTTGCGAATTCACCAAGCGGGCGTCGGTGTTCGAACCGCGGAAGCGATCGTTAAACTTGGCGAGCGTCTCCAAGCGCTTGTCGCCGCGCTGTTGCGCGATTCCTTCGGGAAAGGCGAGGTAAGGATCTTTGTCGCCGGGGCTGTTGACGAAGTAGGCTTCGCACTTCTGACCCAAGTAGCCGGCGGATGGCGCCAGGCCGCTAAGCGAAATATAAGCAGGCAAATCGCCAAGGTGAGGCATTTCATTGGTCACCACTGAGCCAATGCCTGGATGTCGCAGGTTCGGCCCGGGCAGATAGCTGGTCTGCAATTGATAGCTCGCGCGACCGTGATCTCCCTGTGTCCCAGCGATGGAGCGAATCAGCGTGGCGTGCTTCATCTGCTGCGCGACTTGGGGGAAGATCTCGCTAATTTGAATGCCTGGGATGGAAGTTTTGATTGCCGCCAGTTCGCCGCCGGTTTCGCGTCCTGGCTTGGGATCCCAAGTATCGATATGCGACATGCCACCGCCATTCCAAAACAGAATGACGTGTTCGGCCTTGGCGGCGTGGCTTTTGCCAGATGCAGCCAAGAGGTCGCGCACGCTCAGGCCCAGAATCGTCGCGCCACCGCCCGCCAAAAGGGAACGGCGAGTGATTTTGTAATCGCGGCAGGACATCGACATGGGAGTTACTCCTTCGTGAGATGGATCCGGCGGTTTGT
>JBGSHH010000465.1:0-13074 GCA_041752355.1 Pirellulaceae bacterium
ACGACGAGGACTCCGAAGCCGGCGAGGACGCCCCCATGTAAATAGGCCAGGGGGCCTTGGAATTCCGTGCCGTACTTGGAAGCCGATTTGCCCGTGAGCAAGGCCTTCGCGCCAAAGCCAACCAGGACGAGCCCCAATAGCAACGCGCCGCCACCGAGCACCAGCGGGTTCTCCGCCAGCCACTTATTGATCTCTTCGTTGCGAGCGAATAGGAACATGATGAATGTCCTGAGAGCGGGATGAGACGGATGATTCAGGCAGCCAATTGCGTAGGCGTCAACGGGTTAAGGCTTCATACAACATACCCACTCCAAACATGAGTGCCATCGAGCCAACGCCGGTCATTATGATTCCGTGCATTTGAATTCGAAGCGCTTCAGGCCGTTGACCGTTCTTAAAGGTAGTTTTCCCGTGATGGAACATCTTGATTCCATAGGCTAGCAACGCTGCACCACCCAACAATCCGCCAGCGCTCATCATTGCAGGATGCTCGAGCCAATCCGCGAGTTCCGTATTGCTGGCGAACAAGAGCGTAAGCATAGTACGGCACGGCGTTGTGAATACGTTTGTTTCGCGGAGCGAGAAGTGCCAAAGGAACTGCGTTTAGGTCAATTCACTTTGAGGACTTGCAGCTTAATCTTGGGCTTGGCGGCGACGGGATCGGGCTTTTTGTCTTCGGGGTCGCCGACGCCAAATGCGCCACCACGATCGTCTTTATCGCCGGGCTTTCCTTTGGCGGCTTTGGCAGCTTTCATTTCCTCCGCCAGTTTTTGCTTAGCGAGCTTTTCATCGACGGCCGGAACATGCTCCACCTTAATCTCGCGGGCCAAAAAGTGCGGTAATATCCAGCCGGTACCGGTGGCGGTGATTTTATCGCCGATACGGGCGATGCTGAGATTATCGCCGGAGACATCGACGGTTGCTCCGGCGGCCATGCGAACCTTCACGTTCACAATTCCCTTTTCACCAGGGAACGAAACGGTGAGCAGGCCATTGGTCGCCTTTGTGATCGTGCCAGCGACCAGGCATTCCTCCACGTTCTGCGGCTTGGGCTTCTTTTCCTTCTCATCGCCATCTGCGGCCGGTTCTTCGACCGGATTGGAATTGAGAATCCCGAGTTGCGATTGCGGGCCAGGCGTGATCAACGTGGCGGCGGCAACATCGTCGACCGCGATCTTTTTGTTCGCCAGTTTCACCGTAAACTGAATCGACATGCCAGGCGCGAGATTGCGGGGATCTTCCGTGCCGGTAACGTTCACGCTCGCCGCTTCGCGAATGGTGTAGGTGACGTTGTCGCGCGGATTGCGAAACGAGCGGCTGGTGTCGCAACGAAAGACGCTGCCGGAGACCATGTCCTTGATCAAGATCACCGTTCCTTCTACGCCGACGATCGTGCCGCTCACATCGACCTGTTGCTGCGCCTGTACCGTCGTGGCGATCAATGCCAACGACAACAACGCGAGTCCTATCGAACGCAACATGACTTTGCTCCCACTGCACCCTGTGAATGGATGAATCGACTACTCTTTCGCCTTGGGCTCCGACACTTTCGCTTCCACTTTCTTCTTTGTTTCGCCAAGCGTGTCGCTCAGGCGAATGGTCACGCGACTGGCGAGGACTTTGGTTTTGTCGTCGCCATAGCCCCAGCCTTCGATTTCGACTTTGTCACCTTCCTTAGCCAGACGATAGTCGTTCACTTCCAAGGCAAGCTGCGCATCGTCGGCCAGTTCGATTTTGAAGGCCGCTTCCGGAGCACGCACTTGCACCTTGCCACCGCGCGCACTAACCACCGCACCGGCGGAAGCAATATCGAAGGTCTCTGGCGGCTTCACTTTCTTACTGTCCTCGGGCGATTCTTCTTTGATCTTAAAGAGCGTCTTGGCGCGCTCGGCAATTTCGGGATCGATTTCCTCACCGCGCTGCCCACGACGTTCTGGCGCGACAGGCTTGGGGGTGAAGATAGTAAGCGAACTGAGCGGTTGGACGCTTTCGGCTTTCTTATTGAACTTGCCGCTGAACTTCACCAACATGCCTGCGCGCAGAAAGCTCGGAGTGGCGGTGCCCGTCACGGTGACATCGGCGCGAGGATCGATGGCGACTTGCCAGCGATCGCCTGCCTGACTGACGACCAGTAAATAGCCTGGGCCGATACCCGCGATCGTCCCCGCAGCGGAAATCTTCACTTGTTGCCGCTCGGCCTTTTGATTCTGCGACCAGCCCACGTTCGTAGCGGCGAGTAAAAGCAGCAGTGCAACGCAAATATGACGCATGAAATGGCCCTCGGCGAACTATCCGGCAAATCGCCAACCGACGCTGCCAGAGTGTTCAGCATAGCCATTCGTCGGTGGGGAGTCCAATAGATGGCGTCCGTCAGCCGATTGTCAGGCTCCGGCGAGTTGCCCGCAGCCGGCGGCGATATCGATCCCCCGTCGCTGCCGCACGGTGCTGGGAAGGCCATGCTCCCGCAAAATCGCCCGAAATTGCCCAATTGCGTCTCGTTGTCCTGGCCGGCCAGCGTAGCCTTGGGTCGGATTAAGCGGGATCAGGTTTACTTGAGCCGGCATCCCTTGCAGCAATTGGGCGACTTCCCAGGCGTGCTGCGGCGTGTCGTTGGCACCTTCGATCAAGGTCCACTCGAAGAAGATTTTCTTGTCGAGCTGGCGGGTGTAGTAGCGGCAAGCTTCCATCAAGTCGCTCAGCGGCCAGGCTTTGGCGGAAGCGATCAGCGCTTCGCGTCCCGCTTGCGTGGCGGCGTGTAGTGACACGGCCAGCGAGTACGGACGCCGCTCATCGGCCAGACGAAGGATGCCGGGGATCACCCCCACGGTGCTGATGGTGACGCTCTTGGTCGCGATCGCCAGGCCGCTCGAGTTGCACAGAATATCGAGCGCTTCCATCACCGCGTCGTAGTTATGCAGCGGCTCGCCCATGCCCATCAACACGATATTACGCACAGGCTGTGAGAGTCGCTTCAGATACATCACTTGCGCGACAATCTCGCTGGCGCTTAGATGGCGCACGAAGCCCATTTGTCCCGTCGCACAAAAGACACAGCCAAATGCGCAACCCACTTGCGAACTGATACACGCCGTGAGCCGATCGCGATAGCTCATCAGCACTGTTTCGATCTGGCGACCATCGTTCAGTTGCAGCAGGAACTTCCGCGTTTGGCCATCATCGGAATGAATCTCTTGCTGGCAGCGCGGAAGCGAGATGCTGGCTTCTTCGTTCAGGCGTGCACGCAACCGCGCAGGCAGCTCAGGCATGTCGGCGAATGACGTCGTCGTGTCGCGGTACAGATAACGCCACAATCGCGAGGCATGCACGCGCGCCACATCCCAGGCAGCCAAGCGGGTGATCAGCTCGTGGCGGGTACAGCCATACAGGGAGATTGGAAGCGAGTCGCTCATGCTCGCCATTGTAACATCGGTGGGGCAGATAGTGCTTGTCTGCCCCAGCGCGGAGTATTTTGCCAATCGATGCCCGCGAGTTAACGCTACGAAGTCGACTTCGTGATCTTTCCGAGCAGACCAGCAGCAAAGTGGGGCGAGCGGACGGAAGTTGTCGCGGCAGCCAGCGGAGGAGCAGCGGCAGGTGGCGTTTCATTCGGCGCGGCGTTCAATCGGAAGAGCGAGGCATCGCTCTCGCCGATTCCCAAAGTGCCGGTCCAGGTTTCGAAGGGACGACCGCCCCGTTCATCGCCAGCGAAAAACGATTGGATCGTCATGGTTTCGCTGGGAATGAATTCCTGTTCGTGCGGCGCGAACATGGTGGCGCGATGCGTGCGCCGCCAGGTGCCGGAATTGAAATACATCTGATTCAGTACGATACCATCCGCATAGCTCGCATCCAGCGGCACCATTTCGCTGCAATGGGTATGGCCGTAAACAACGTGCCGCGCGCGACGATTGCGAAAGTCCTGCTCGGCGAGCGCTTGCGGATAGTACGAATCCGTGTTGGCACCGCGCGTGCTTTGCAGCCAAGAGCCAACCTTGTTCGACCAGCCGAGCGTTGATCGCCCTGCGAAATGCAACACACCCCGCAAGCCATCGACCACATCAAACGGCAGCCAGGTGTCGCGACGGCGGACGATATCGAGCGCCAAGAATTCGTCGACCAAGCGATCCCACAGCAGCTTCACCCTTTTGCGTTGCGCCGGTTGCGGACAGGCCCGTTCCAGTAGGCCATCGATAAAGATCGGCACCATGGGCAGGGGGCGGACGTTGTCGATTTCATTCAAATTTGCGAGCACCAAACTCGAAAGATCGTCGGACATTTCACGCTGTACCGTGTCGATGAAGCGCGCCAGTACTTCGATGTTGAGCGCGTCGCCGATGCTGCTCACGTCGCGATCCTCGGCGAAGTTGAGCGGGTCGTAGATATCGCCATGCCGCGCGAAAACTTTGTGGTCGCGCAGCACGCTCAGGATGGTGTCGCTTTCGTATGGATCGTGCGCAAACGGATAACGCGGGTTGTTCGACAGTCCCAGCCCTTGCACGACGAGCGCGCGAATGGCGTCGTGCGCGGTGCCGGAAAGATGGAGCGGCCAATCGTGATTGCCAACCATGTAATGCACGCGCACCGGCACGCGATACGACTCGCCACCGGGGGCCGTGCAAGGCAAGCCTTGCGTGGCAAAGGTGCGCAACAAATCCAGAGCGGTGTGGTTCTCGCGAAGGATACCGTTGACGATCGTTTGCACGGTATCGGTAAAGGTGGCCGATTGCGAATCATGCCAAGGACGCACTTTGTTCGTGAGCCAATGTTGCGAGCGAATGATGTCAAGCACATCGCCCAGCAGCAACACATCGATGGCTTCCAAAGGACGAAAGCCGCCACCGGCACGCCACGCCGCACGCTGCGCTTGCTCTCGCAAACGCTCGGCAAAGAGGAAGAACATCTCCGGCGAAGGGGTGGCATCGCAGGTGCCATCGGTTAGATGTAAATCGCTTATGATCGCTAACATGCGGCGCACTCCAGGCGTTGTTTGATGCGGTAACTCCTTCCGCTGCCCGGAGTATACGGGAACTCCCCCCACTGCCCAATAAGAGTTTTGTTGCTGTCGCTGCTAGCAAACCAATCGATTGAACGTGTCAGTCCTGCGCGCCGAGAAACAGGCGCAGACGTTCTTGCGCGGTGTGGCAATGCTCTTTGTTCCAGACGCTATACCGACGCATCAGGCCCTGCATTAGTTCCCGCAGTTCGTCGGGCGTGTAGGCGGGTTCAATCGACTGACCAGCGAGCTGGCGTTCCCATTCGAACTCGGCAGGCATCATTTTGGTCCAGCCCGCCATCTTGATCCTGGCGATCTGTCGCTTCTTGTCGTGGCTGATGGTTTTCTGCTCCGCCTTGGTGAGGTGGGCTTGGGAATCGCCCATGTATTCCAGGACGTAGCAGTTGCCACTTTCCGTTTTGAGCAACAGCGCCGAATGGCCAAAGTTGCCAACCCGATTGATGGGCTGACCCGCCAAAGCGCGACGAATGACGTAGACATGCTCGACGCGATCGACCTTATCATCCGCCTGCGCCAGCATGGCCACGGCGCACGACACGAACGCAGCTACCAATAGGCAGCCTAGCAGGGCAAAGAGCCGGAACTCCCCCTGCGCCGAAGGGGGCGAGCTGCTAGCGATGATGGAACGAGACGACATGCGCGGATGTTATCAACCTCCACCGCTTGGCGCAAGGTCAGCTTTTGGCCTCCCCGAGCAGTCGTTCAACGTTCAGTGCGGAACTTTGCATCGCCGCCAGATTTGCAGTAACTTAAAGGCTACTCAAGGAGCTCGGTAATCATGTTGCGGACTATGGCTTTCATTCTGTTGTTGCTACTCACTTGCCCCCTGCTGGCCGATGATGCGGCGAAGGAGCAGGCGAAAGCGAAGCTGGCGCCGCTACAAAACTTTGTGGGGCAATGGAAAGGCGTGGGGCCGCGCGAACGTGGCAAGAACGACGGAGCCTGGATCGAGAAAAGCGATTGGGCCTGGAAATTCAACGGCGATCAAGCCGCGATAGGCTTCGCCGCTAGCGATGCCAAGTATCTTCCTAACGGCGCGATCACGTCGACCAAAAACGAAGGCGAATACCAACTCATCATCACCACCGCTGGTAAGCCCGTCGCCACCTATACCGGCAAGCTCGCCGAGAACAAACTCGTGCTGGAAACCGATGCTTCGCCCGTCGGTCTGCCGCACCGTATCACGCTGCGCCTGGTCGCCGAAGGCAAGCGTCTGGTCGCACTCTACGAAACCAAGTCCACCGCCAGCGATCGCATGGTCCGTCTAGCGGAAGTGGGCTACACGCGCGTCGGCAGCGACTTCGGTAAAGGGAGCCAAGGCCCCGAATGCATCATCACCGGCGGTCTGGGCACGATGACCGTCACGCACAATGGCAAGACCTACTACGTCTGCTGCACCGGCTGCAAAGATTACTTCGACGAAGACCCGCAGCGCGCCATCGACGAATACCTCGCTCGTAAGCAGGAAGAGAAGAACAAGAAGAAGTAGCTTACCGCGTCTTCTCCTCACTCGGCTTGGCCACCAGATTGCGCGGCGGCGTGGACATATAC
Organism: Pirellulaceae bacterium; assembly: GCA_041752355.1. Taxonomy (GTDB): domain Bacteria; phylum Planctomycetota; class Planctomycetia; order Pirellulales; family Pirellulaceae; genus JAEZGD01. The sequence goes on from JBGSHH010000465.1 coordinate 6,566, forward strand.
AAAAACGCATCGTCCACGACCCACGGTGTCGACCAGGTGCGCCCGTTGTCGCGACAGAGAACGTTAAAGAAGAATGTCTCAAACTGCGCCGCGCGATAGCCATACGGATAGTACGACGCGATGCGATCTTCCGCCGTTAGCGCTTCGACACCGGGACGATAGAAATAGTGCACCGCGCCGTTGGCGGTGAGCGACATGCCCATCGTGTACCAGCCTGGCGATTCGATGATCGGTCCCGGGACATCCTGGCCGTATTCGTTCGCGCGAACTTGCACGCGCAAGTAGCGCTGGTTCTTGTTCTCGACGACGCGATTCTCCATGCGCAAGAACATGCCTGGCCAGTACTCTTCTTTGTCGCCGGTCTTCTTGGCGTTGTGCGTGGCGCGGACGCCGACACGATAGCCGAACGACGCTCCCACGCGATGCTCCCATTTCTCCACCGGCGGCACATAGACGCGGCAGAAGCAGTTAGGCTGCCAAGAGATCGGCGTCAGTCCCCCCATCACTTCCATCGCGTTGGCGCAGAAATCGTCTTGCTCGACGGCTCCACTGGGGCGACCCGGGATGCCGGAATAGATCGATGCCAGATAGAGCGACCCTTCGCTTCCTTCCACACCACCAGCGGGCGTAGCAATGCGCTTCACCAGGTCGGGCTGGCCCCGCATGATCGGCTCGAACCAACGATTGTTCGTCGATTCGCCTGCCGGCAAACGTTGGTTCTTGTCGTTCTCACTGCTCGATTTGGGAGCGCGAGCGTTATACTTCCACTCGGGGTCTTCGAAGTCGTCCCCCACCTTGCTCACCTTGAAACCTGTCCCAGGCACAGGCACGGAACCGGCGGATGGCGCGCCATTGGCTTGCGATGCTAGCAACGCGGTGGCAGCGGCCAACGTGAATTCACGACGCGACATACGATCCAGACTCATGATTCCGCTCCTGACCGAGACAACAACCCAGGCGGCGCGCAGTCCAGCCGCGCCCTAGTCATTGCTATCGGCGGTTGGGAAATTGCCGCTTGGAGAAAACCCCGCGGCGACGAACTCCCTGTTTGAATCGCGTAGGTTCGCTACAATACCACGATGAACCAGCCAACCCACACCACCATTCGTCCCTCCGAGCAACTGCTGATCGATCTGCTACCGGAACTTTCAGCAGGCCGCCTGCTCACCAACACCGTGGGCCGCGCGCAATTCGCCGCTGCTTATGCGCGGGAGCATGCCTCGTCCCCCGTCTGCTGTTGGTTTCTCGATCTGTTTCAATGCGAGCAAGCGCAAACGGAACTCGGCGAAATGCCAGCTAACTTGCGGATGCTCTGCGAGGCGGATTTTCCGGCCGAAGAGTTCGACCTGGTCGCGCTCGCCGTCCAAAAGCAAGGCAATTCGGAGTTGGTCCGCGAGTTGTTGCAGCAAGCGCACCAACGACTGGCCATCGGTGGAAGATTCGTGGCGGCGACCGACAATCCGCAAGATTCGTGGCTGCACGAGCAGTTGCAAAAGCTCTACGACAAAGTCACGCGACGCCCTCTCCCGACCGGCGTGGTCTACCTGGCGACCAAGAAAAGCGAACTCAAGAAGGTCAAGAACTACGACTGCGAACTCACCTTCCGCGATGGCGAGCGCAGCCTGCATGTCCTCACTCGTCCCGGCGTGTTCAGCCATCGCGAGATCGATAGCGGCGCGAAAGCGTTGATGTCGATCATGATGATCGATCCCAACACGCGGATCCTCGATTTGGGATGCGGCAGCGGCGCGGTGGGACTCGCCGCCGCAGCGCGCGAAAACAACGTGAGCGTACACGCGATCGATTCCAACCCGCGCGCGATTCAATGTGCCCAGTGGGGCGCGTTGAAAAACGAATTGCCAAAGATCACCACCGCGCTCGATTGCGATGGTCGCAGTGTGGCGGATGAACAGTTCGATGTCGTCCTGGCCAATCCCCCTTATTATTCCAACTTTCGCCTCGCGGAACTCTTCGTCCAAATCGCGAAGCGAACGCTCGTGCCCGATGGCTATCTCATCCTCGTGACCAAGTCGCCCAAGTGGTACGAAAACCACCTACCGGATCAGGACTTTTACGAAATCTATGTGCATACCGCACACGGTTACAGTGTGGTGACGGCGATGCGGGGTTAAGATGCGTCCGTTGACGGAGTGAATGCTCCACTTTGTATGAGTGCGAGTCTGAGTACCACGCGGTCCGGGTCGTTCAGCACCAGGACGTATAGTGTGACGCGCCCAATGCCGGTACGTGGAACAATGAGTCCCCCTTGCCAAATAAAGTGAGTCGCCCATTCGTCCTGGCGCGGATGGAAGAGTCGCGTGATAACATCACCAGGCACATCAATGCCGGCGATGTTGGGTCCTTTGTAGGAGTTGCAATCGTAGCAGGCAAGCGCCAGATTCTCAGCGACCGTTTGGCCGCGATGTTTTCGAGCTTGAATATGGTCGATATGAAATGGCAAGACGCTCGACGCTTCTGGTAGCTGGCAATACTCGCAGCACCCCTCGGCGCGTTGCCATACGAAATCGCGTAAGGCTCGTTCCATGTTTGACCTACGCAGTGGGTTCGCTTGCTTGTTTCAGAGTCAATCTCGCCTTCGCCTGTAACAAGTCAACAAATCCGCCGACACTCCGATAATCTTCCATTTCGGCATGTTCCGCCGGAGTGATGGTGCCGCAGTTGTTCTTATCGAGCAGTTCGCGCATGCGCTCCCGTTGAGCTGTGCTGAAACGCAGCGTGAGCAGCGCTTTCGCGACATTTATTTCGACATCCAAAGGAAGCGATTCAACCAGGTCCGCGAGAATCGCCTGTTGATTCGAAATGGATACCGTACTCATTGTCTTCCCCCCCGGCGAACGTAAATGTGAGGCGTCTTCCTCAATTCTAACGCAAGTGACTTCGTGAGCAAATGTGCAACTCGATGCACGTTATTCAAACTCATACCCCACATAGAACGTGATTCGCCCATCCGACAGTTCCCGAATGTTCGTGATATGCACGGGCAGGCCGCCACCCAATTGCGAACGACTCGATGGCATGGTGAAAGGAGTGAACGCATTGTTCGAGTTGCTGGGATACGGAACCGCGTCGCGAAACGAACCAGGGCCTGCGGGGCCGTCGATGCCGTGCGATTCCTCCAGCGCAGGCTTGTTGTTCACCACGCGCCAAATCAACAAGCCTGCACTCGGCAAGCTCTTATCGAAGCCAATTTGCCGACGATTCTCCAACAGCAAGTACTCGCTGCCATCGGCGCGAATCGGAATCTTATAGCACTCGCGCGCCGTCCCTTCGACCGGCGACAGAATCAGCTTCTGCTTCACGGCGGGATCGATCACCGTCGGCGTCAACCAACCGAGTTTCTCCTTGCACCACGCGCTGAAGTGTTGCGGCCGTCCGCGCCCCGCTTGCTGCGACATCGCGCACCACACGCTCACCCCTTCGCTCCCCGGTTGTTCGGGACGCGCGTACAAATCTGGCAGGCCCAGCATGTGACCGAATTCGTGACACATCACGCTGATATCGGTCATGCGATTGCCACCCTCTTGCACGATGAAATACGGCCAGCGCTTGCCGCGATGATTGAGCGTGGCGCGATGCGGCCAATACAACCCGCCGCGATTGGTCTGCACGCGACCTCCGGCATACAGAAAGAAAACACCATCGAAATCGTCCAGCGCATCCTTGCCATCGCGCTCGACGATCTTATCCAACGCTTCGACGAGCAGCGCCGAGCGATTGCTGCTTTGCGTGTATTCGTCGCGCTTCTTCGACACTTCCACCCAGGGAATCATCATCCCTTCGACGCGAAACTTACCGCACGATTGCTCGCGATAATAATCGTTCACGCTGCCGTACACCGTTTGCCCGGTGGCGTTGGTCTCGATGTAACGCCCCTCGCTGAAGAACTGCTGCTCCCAATGATCGATGCCGATCTTGTCGTTGTGCTTCACATCGGGATACTCGATGCCCACGACCGCCAAACGATAGACATCGCGCCGCCAGTACTGCGATGTGCGACCCGAGGAGGGATTGAAGGGATCTTCGCGCGTGTTGTTGCTCGTCGCTTCCGCCGTAAGCTGCAGCTCCATTTCGAGTTCTTCCGTCGCTCGCTTCACCAGCAGCTTGATCACGTCGCCTGGAGCGCGAGCGCTCAGCTTGTCGCGCAAGTTGTTGGAACTTGCCAACTCTTCGCCATCGACTTTCGCGATGATGTCGCCGGTCTGCAGGCCAGCTTTGGCGGCGGGGAAGCCTTCGGTGATGCGCTGTACCAGCGCGCCGGCGGAAGCTTCCGCATCGGCGGTGAAGACCCCCATAATCGCGCGCTGGCGATTGGTGGTGAGCGGACTGCTCGTCGCGCTGAGTCTGGCGGAAAGGGCTTGCTCGGCGTCGGCGCGCTTGATGGTGATGGTGATTTGCTTGCCAGGCGGCAGGGAATGGAGTTGCTCGCGCAGCTGCCCAGCCGTGGCGATTGCTTGGCCATCCAGCGACAGCAATTGATCGCCTGCTTGCAGACCGCACTTTTGGCGCAGGCGAACCATCAGCGACCAGCGCGATGAGCAGTTGCTGGGCGTCGTTGGGTTCGACGCTGATCCCCAGGTAACCCGTGCGCGGCGGCGCGTTGCTCTCGTTGAGCAATGTCTTGTCGTACCGGGTCGCCGTGTCGACCGTTTTGAAGTCCGTCAGATCCGGCTCGGCCGCCTTCACGCTGGCCACCAACCAGCCCACCACGCAGATGCCAACGATACAGAGACGCATAGCTCGACTCCCTCGAATCACGCCTTGGAACGAACCGCCCAAATCACCGCTCTAGTTTCGCAGGTTCACCGCGCAGTTCAATCGTCGCCCTTCCTTACCATCCCCTCCTTACCAGCCCGAAGCGCCAGCGAGGGAAGAGTTATGGTGGCCCCGTACCAGCGCCGCGGAGATCGTTTGACGTCGAACGCCGATCGATCCCCAGTGTTCCACTTGGCGCGACATCCACACATCCCCGCGGCGCTCTGCCAAACCAACCAAACCCCCATCCTTTCGTAGGTCGGTACTCCTTTACCGACCAAGCGTTGACGACCCATCCGCTGGCACGATGCGCCCGGGACGGATGGGGATATCCGTCCTACGCCCAATCTCTCCCCGCGCGCATCTCGATCCCAGGACCCGGTCGCGACGTCCAACAAAATCCCACGATGCCTGCGGGACGGATGCGGATATCCGTCTTACAGGGGACTACATCAACACAATCGGATCACGGTTTGCGTCTTTTCACCGACGCCAGGCTCCCGTTGCGCCTCCAAAACCCCCGGCGCTGGGGGCAAGACCCATTCATGCCGCCCGGTCCGTTTACAAGTTCGCAACGTCCGCACACGCCCATCCATGAATGCGATGCCTGCGTAAGCGTAACTCTCGTCGTCCTCAGGGATTCCGTCGCTTTCATCCCGTTCCGATTTTCGGCACGGACGGTCTTTTTGCCCCCCTACGGATTTGTGCAGCGGGTATTTTTTCAATCCCTCTACCGCACTCTCCTCGCCCTCTGCGGACATTTCCGGCCGCGCCTCCACCCCGCGCTCCTCGCGCACTTGCTCCTCGCTTCCCTGCTCACTCCCCAACTCCCCACTCTCTACTTCCCGCCCTGTTTCGCTCTCCTGCTCACTCTCCCCATTCTCCTCCAGCCAAGGTGCAAACGTTTCCGTCGCGGGGAACAACCGATGTTGCACTTCCAACCATTCAGGCGGCGTCAGATCCTCGGCCGTGTAGTGGTCGAAGTTCCGGCGAAACTGCAACCGCACAAACGCTTCGATCCGCTTGCGATTGAACCGCGGCAAAGGCGGGAACGTGAGTCCCGCCTGTCGCAACCGCTTCACGCGCGCCCGCAACTCGCGACAACACTCGATCCGCCGCAGCACTTCCAGATCCTCCAACTGCGGCGTACGCCGGGAATGTTGCCGCCGCACCACCCCTTCGGCCTGGACCTCCGCCGCAATCGCCGTCACCACTTTGGATCCCAAATCGAGATACTTCTGCAACACATGATGATCGCATTTGCCGTATTTAATGCGTTTTTCCGTGGTATGCACGACTTTATCTTTCATTTGTTGCGTGATGATGACCTGCGGCGCTACCGATTTTTCGACCAGCTGCCGCGTCCAGCGCTCGTTCGCTTCGCACTTCACGCGGGCGTCGCGACACGCCACATACAAGCGTTCCTCAGGCGTCAGATCGTTCGGTTGCGGCACCACCGCCCCCAACCACAATTGCACCGCGGCGATGATCTGCGAAACCCGCTGCTGCGTAATGTGATGCTCCTGCGCCAGCTGTTCCTGATCCTTGCCACAGGTGGAATACTGGCGATAGATTTGCTGGTCGCGAAACGACGGCGTGGCGGGGAGCGAGAGTCTCATGAAACTTCTCCGAAAAAACGTGACGATATTTACACGCATAATCGTACAGAAGTCGTAAAGATGTGTCAAGTATTATTTTCGGTATTCCCCCGTCGATCCGCCTTTCGTAGGTCGGTA
>JBGSHH010000466.1:0-6859 GCA_041752355.1 Pirellulaceae bacterium
TAGCGAGGACGGGGGTATGGTCGGTTTGGCATAGCGCCGCGGAGATGTGGGAACGTGGAGCCCAATGGAACCCCCGGGTCGTTCGGCCGGGGACGTCAAACGATCTCCGCGGCGCTGGGACGGCGCGATGCAACTTCCGTCCTCGCTGGCGCGTCGGGCTGGTTGGGATGGGCTGGTGGGGAGAGCAAAAATTGAACGACACTACTTGACAACGACTAAGAACTTTAGTACGATTGACGCAGCACATACGTTCCTACTTCAATGGAGGTTGAGCGATGAAAGTTCGGATTCCGCGGTCACCATCCCCTCGCAACCAGGAAATTTACCGCCTGCACAGGGCGGGGGAATACCAGCAGGAGGAATTGGCGAGGAAGTATGGCGTTTCGCAGCAGCGCATTTCGCAGATCTTGCAAGAAGTGCAGCGTTTTCTGGGGGAGGTGTTGCCTGGGGATACTTTGTTGTCGACGGAGCAGCGGTTGTATATCGCGGCCCGCAATGTGCGTGCGCAACTGCAAGCCCACGAGCGCTGGGCGCGGAAGATCGTCGAGCAATCGTTGGAGCCGCGCGTCCATGTCTTTAAGCAGCGGCGGGGAGAGCACGTTTACCAAACGCAGACCGCCTCGCCTGGCCTCTGCAACGCCAAGATCATGGAGAAGCTCATCAACCTGGGGCCACAAGTGCAACAGGCGATCGCGGACGAGGAGGCGGCCCGGGTGCGCGCCGAGCAGTCCCACACCAGGCCCCCTGTCAGCTCCGAAGAACTGCAAGTTTATCAACAGATTGCGTGGTGCCTCGAACTGCAACGGCTGATACAGAATCGACGGCGCGCCGGGCAGCCCGTGCCGCCACTGCCACGTTTTAGTCGCAAGCGCATCCGAATGCAGGTGTTGCATTGGTTTCGCGAGAACCCAAGCGCGGACATGCCGACGAGTTTACTGCCGCCGGAGTGGATCGCGGTGCAGGCGTGGCTGCTGCGGCAGCAAGAGGAATTGAAGGTCACGCCGGAAGAGATGACGACGTTGGCAGAATCGACGGAACTCGAGCAAGCGATGAGCACGCAACTCGCGGAAATCGAAAAAGCCCCCTTCTGGGCCGAAAAGGGTAAACATTTGGACAAGTCGCCGGCGCCGTCTGAAACGCTCCTGGATCACATTTTGGAACGCGGTGTGGCGGATGTAACACACGATGGGGCGGAGAGTTACCGCGTCGCTTGAAAAAATGCGTACGGATTTCGAACGGGTCGCACAACGAAGTTGTAGGAAGTTGCGGGAGGTGGAATCGCCGTAGGACGGATATGCTCATCCGTCCGCGTCCCCGTAACCGTCCTCGCTGACGCTTCGGGTTGGTGTGGAGAGGGGATGGGGCGTCGTCGAATTCAATAGAACCCCGGGGTCGTTCGGCGGGGGACGTCAAACGATCGCCGCGGCGCTGGTACGGCGCGATGCAACTTCCGTCCTCGCTGGCGCTTCGGGCTGGTAAGGGAGAGGCGCAGGCATAACCTTGTCCTCGCTGACGCTTCGGGCTGGTGGGGAAAGGCGCAGGCATCACGGCGGAGCGGGAGGAGTATTTACTTGCGGTTTCAACACCACGCCGATTACTTCGAACAGTTCGCCGGATTTGTCATCGAGGGCTTCGACGTTGACCTTCTTCAGCAGCTTTTGATCGCGCACGAGTTCTTCGTAGACACGCTTACGAGTGGCGTAATCGCTGTAGCCGTAGTTGCCAGGGGCGCGATAGCGACGGAGCGCGGACCAATCGAAGTAGATGTAGGCGATCTTTTGCGCTCGCAGCACGGCGAGACGTTCGTCGCGCGAGTGGTCTTTGAAAATCTGATCGAAGATGACGTCGTCGAAACAGGTGTTGTAGAGCGCCGGCGGATCCAAATCGAACGGTTCGGCGTCACCCACGAGCAAGACTTCGTAGCCTGAGGGTGTGTGCAGATTGAGATGCCGATGCGCCGGTGGCGCGAGTTCAGTGCGTAACGCTTGCAAGTCGGTTACGTATAGATTGAGTGGCAACGCCTCTTGCACGCCTTCGACCGTCGGCGCCCAGGCCATCAACATGCCATTGGCGACCAGTCCCCAGAACAAAATGCCGATGAGAAAATGTCGCCAAGGTCGAATAGCGGTCCAAGTCGCGCCGATACCCGCCAGCCACGCGACGAGCACAATCGCCGGCGCGGCGAAGCGTTCGATGCGATGCGTGAACAGCCACCAGCAAGCGGCGAAGAACAGCAACAACATCGCCAACCAGAACGCCGTTTTACGCTGCGACTTGGCCAAGACCGCGAGAATCGCCAGCGGCCACAGCAGCGGGCTAAGCCAAGGACTGTTCATGAGCGCGTCGCCGATCGCGGAGCCTAGTTGCGGCAGCGAGTAACGATTTCCGTTGGCATCGCGCGGCACCTGATGGGCGGTGGCCCATTGCGCATGCTTGTCGGCATCGCGCGTTTCGCCGCCGAAGACGTTATACGCCAAGGGATAAACCGGATTGCCAGTGAAGGCGATATTCTTCGCATACCACAAGCCGCACGCCGCTAGCGCGCCGATCATAAACATCGCGCCGGCCTTCCAAGCGAACTTGCGATGGCCCACCGTCACCGCCAGTGCGAGCGGAAAGACGACGAGCAGCAAAGCCGGATACTTCACTGCCGCCGCGGAGCCTGCCAGGAAGCCAGCCAATCGCAGCAAGTGCGATTTCGTGCTCAGCCAATGTTCGCTCGCGGAGTCGTCGGGTTCCATGCGCCACAGCCAGACCGCGTAAGTCGCCAACGCGAAGTAGAACGCCAGCAGCCCTTCGTTGTAGCCCGTGACGGAAATGATCAGCGACCACGGCGTGGAGATATAGACCAGCGCCGCGATCACACCGGCGGTGTTGGAACCGCTGCGCCGACCAGCAGCGAAGAGGACCAGCGCTGTCAGCACGCCCACGATCGCCAGCACCGTCTTACCCACCAGCGCGCCATACCACCAGCCTGATTCGCCAGGCATGATCGTCATGCCCAGTAGCGCATACATCTCCGCGCCGAGCGGCATGTTGGCGTAGATATTGTGCGGCAGGAACTCAATGCGTCCTGTCAGGAACCATTCCTTGGGCGCTTGCAGGTGATACTCCAGGACGTCGAACTCGCGCGGCGGGAGCGCGCCGGCGAAGATATACATCAAGGCAAAAGGTAGCCCCAGCCATAACACACTGGGCCAAAGCCAATCGTTGTCATTGCTGGGAAGCTTAGGCGCGTTGTCCCCCAACGCCGCCTTCCTGCCTGCGAGTTGAAAGCCAGCCAGCGACGTGGCGACAATCGCAGGCAACCAGAGCAACCACGTTTGCGAAAGCAAGCCGAGCAAACCGATGAGTAGCGTCCAGATCGACCACAAACTCAAGCCAACACCAACACTAAACAACTCCGTTTCCAAACGGGTCAAACGTTGATCGAGTTTCCAACCGCGCACCACAATCGAGCCGCTCGCCCAGGCGATGGCGACGATGCAACCGGCGACGAGCAGAATTGGCAAGCGATCGACGAAGCCCATCGGCAACTTATAGGCGTCGCCGGTCCAGAGCGAGAGCAAGTGATCGGGCGAAAAGACGAGCAGCATCGCTCCCCAGCGATGCTCGCGCTGCGCAAAAAACAGCACCACATAACAGGCGACCAAGACCATCACCAGCGCGAGGAGTCCCGCTTGCGGTCCCCAGCCAGCGAGTGGGGTTGCTACGACTGGCGCGACGTGGTTTGTGGCTGGCAAATCGGACTGGGCTCGACGAGATTTCGATTTCAAAGGGAATTTCCTTCACGCCGGAGCCGATTTGCCACCCTACCCAGGCCATGCGTTCCGATTATCATGGCAAGTCTCGCTGTTAAACTGTATGGGCGATGTGCATTGTAACGACGCCGCCCGCCCCGCGTTAGCCTGCGGAGCCGCCCGCCTGCACTTGACCGAAGCGACGCCCCACCAACATCCGATAAAGTCGTTAATCATCGACGTTGATCGCTCCGCGATCACAACGCCACCCACCAGGATTTTCCCGCCATGAGCGCACGACTGAGCGGCATTTTCACCCCCAACATTGTTCCTCTCGATGGCCGTGGCAATATCCATGAGGCGGAAACGCGGCGGTATGTCGATTGGTTGATCGATCATGGCGTGCATGGTCTCTATCCCAATGGTTCCACTGGCGAATTCACGCGCTTCACGGTTGAAGAGCGCCGTCGGATTATCGAAATCATCGCCGATCAAACGCGCGGACGAGTGCCGATCTTGGCCGGTGCCGCCGAAGCCAACGTCAAGGAAACGGTAGCCGCCTGCGAATACTATCACGATTTGGGCGTGCGCGCGGTGGCGATTGTTTCGCCGTTTTATTACAAGCTGTCGCCATCGGGCGTGTACGCCTATTTCAAAGAGATCGCCGACAACTCACCGATCGACATTACGCTCTATAACATTCCGATGTTCGCCTCGCCGATCGACGTGCCGACTGTGCAACGACTGGCAGAAGAATGCGAGAAAGTGGTCGCGATCAAGGATAGCTCCGGCGACTTGCCGCACATGATGCGGATGATTGCCGCCGTTCGTCCGTTACGTCCCGAGTTTAGTTTTCTCACCGGTTGGGACGCCGCGCTCATGCCGATGCTGCTGATCGGTTGCGATGGCGGCACGAACGCCACCAGCGGCGTGGTGCCGGAAATCACACGCAAACTGTACGACTTGACGATCGCCCAGCGGATCGATGAGGCCCGCGACTTGCAGTATCGCCTGCTTACGCTGTTCGACGCGATGCTCTATTCGGCGGAATTTCCCGAAGGTTTTCGTGCGGCGCTGCGACTGCGCGGCATCGAGCCAGGCGAAGGACGCTCGCCCAAAGCACCGAGCCAGGTCCAAGCCTTGGATGCATTGAGCGACCAACTGCAATGTCTGCTCGCCGCGGAAGGCTTTACCGGCGAACCGGTCGGTGGCTGCAAGGTGAAGGATAATGCCCATCCCGATGATGTCGCGCGGATTGTCGCCGGCGTGGTGACGGAACTGAAGAAGCGTGGCTTAGCGTAGTATTGGCGCGTCGCGCTGGTTAAGCCACGGCAGACAAGAATGTCTGCCCCACCCACGATGTAAGCCGACGAGAAATGCGTCATAATGTCGTTCTACTCTAAGGAAGAACGCATGACGCGCGGGGCGAAATCCAAAAGCAAACCAATCGCATCGTCGACCGCTGCGCCCCAACCTCTTGTCGAACAATTGCCGATCGTCTTTGCTGGCGCGCTCACGAGTTTGACGGTGCTGGCTCCCCTCCTCCCCTTCGATACGTCCGCGGCGCAATGGAATAATGTCGTGCCGCTGATGCTCTGGCTGTTGTTGCTGGTCGCGTGGGCGCTGGCCGGTGTGGCGAAAGGGAACCTGACGCTGCGGCTGGATGCCACCACCATCGCCGTGCTATTACTGACACTGTGGCCGCTGGTGAGCGCCTGCGTGCTGATTCAGGCGGAGCAGGTCAACGGGCGACTCGCGTTTAATCTCGCCTGGCAGTGGGCGAGCTTTGGGATGCTCTTTTTCTTCGCGCGGCAAATGCTGCACGACGCACGCGATGTGCGATTGCTAACCGTCGTTATGCTGGCGACCGTGGCCGCGTTGGCGATGCTCGCGCTGACGCAGTACTTCTACACGTTGCCAAAAATGCGCGCCGATTTTCTCGCCGATCCGCAGGCAACGTTGGAGCTGGCGGGGCTGGGAAATGTGACGGAGAATTCACCGCAACTCCGGCATTTTGCGGATCGGCTCGCGAGTACCGAACCAACCGCCACCTTCGCACTGACCAACTCGCTGGCGGGCCTGATCACGCCGTGGCTGGTACTGCTGATTGGTCTAGGTGTATCCATGGCGAGTCAGGCGAAGTCGCGCCAGCAATTGTGGCGCATCGCGCCGCTGGTGTTGCTCCTCTTGGCGGTGCTGATCCTGACCAAGAGTCGCACCGCGATGCTCGCCACGCTGGCGGGCGGGGCGTTGGTCGCGGTTTATGCCACGCCGCTGGGGAAGCGTTTGGATGTGCGCATTCCGCTTGCGCTGGGGGCGGCAGGCTTGTTGTTAGTGTTCGGCGGCGTGGTCAGTGGCGGGCTGGATGTCGAGGTTTTGAGCGAAGCGCCCAAGTCAGTGTTGTTTCGCCTGCAATATTGGCAAGCGACCACCGCCATGATTCGCGATCACGTGTGGTTCGGCTGTGGTCCCGGCAATTTTCAAGCGACCTATCTCGCCTATCAATTGCCGCAGGCGAGCGAAAACATTGCCGATCCGCACAATTTCGTGCTGGAGATTTGGTCGAATTTCGGGACGCCGGCGCTGGTGGCCTTGGTAGCGGTGGCGGGGTGCTTTACATGGCAAGTGTGGCGCGGACGCTCGACGGAAGTGAATGGGGAAGCGACGCCCATCCGCCCCGAAGCGGCGCAACACGTGCATGTATTGGCGGCATTGGTTGGCGTGGGACTCGCGTTTGGTGCTGGGTTTGTCGCCGGTTTGATGCCGGACGTATTGTTGGTGGCGTTGGGATTGCCCGTCGCGGCAGGCGTGTTTTGGCTCTTGAGTGATTGGATCGAACGGGGCACTTTGCCGACGGCGCTGTTGGCGGGGGCGATCGTGGCGCTGGCGATCAACTTGCTGGCGGCAGGCGGCATCTCGTTCCCCGGCGTGGCGACTTCGCTGTGGCTATTGATGGCAATGGCCCTGACGCAAGTCGCGACGCAAAGCCAGCCGCAGGAGATAGTGGTACCGCGACCAGTGGCGATTGGTATTTTGCTGCTTTTGGTCGTTGTCGGGGTGGCCTTCCATCGCACGGTTTACAATCCGGTGCTGCGCGGGACGGCGATGCAAGCGCTGGC
>JBGSHH010000467.1:0-1738 GCA_041752355.1 Pirellulaceae bacterium
AAATCAACGGCGAGATTCTGGAGGACAAGTTCGATCGAGCGAAGCCTGTCACGCTGAGAATTCGTCTGGAGAAGGATCAAGCGATTTGCGAATCTCGCCAAGACGATCAGCCCTTCAAACGCTTGGCGGTTGTCACGTATCCCAATGCACCGACGACATTTCGCGTCGGCAAGATCGGTCGCCATGGCGATGGCAAGGATTACGTCGGCGCGCAAGGTGAACCCGTACGCTGCCACATTTCGCAAGTGACGATGCGTGCCGCCGAGCCCGCTGGCAAAGAAGCGCCACCGCGCCCAGACTTGCCGGAGATTCAAGTGCATTATGCGATCTACGACGGCATTCCCTTGCTGGAGAAGTGGTTGGTCGTAAAGAATGGGACCGACAAGCCGGTACGCGTCAATAAGACAGTCGTCGAAACGCTCAAAGTGCAAGAGAATGAAAGCGCCACGGAAGCGAATATCAACTGGGAATTGCCCAGTTTGTACGTCGAAACCGACTACGCCTTCCTCGCCATGAACGGCAAGAGCGCCAATAAGCAAGCCGTCAAATGGTTGCCGGATCCTAGTTACGGTACGCAAGTCAGCTATCCGCTGGAAACGCCTTGTTTACTGGAAGTCGCGCCCGAGTTTGGCCCCGATGTCGACGTTGCGCCCGGTGGCGAATTAACGTCGATTCGCAGCTTTGAATTGTTGCGCGATGGATCCGATCGCGAGCGGCGCGGACTTGCGCAACGCCGCATGTATCGCACGATCGCGCCCTGGACGCAGGAGAACCCCGTGATGGTGCATTTGATCTCCAACGATCCGCAGGCGATTCGCAAGATCATCGACCAAGGGGCGGAAGTTGGCGTGGAGATGATCATTCTCTCGTTTGGCAGTGGCATGAATATGGAGAGCCGCGATCCTGCTTATCAGCAGCGTTATCGCGAGATTGCCGACTACGCCAAAACGAAAGGGATCGTTATCGGTGCCTATTCGTTGTTAGCTAGTCGGGGCGCCGCCAATGCTGCCGATAACTGTCGAGGTGGCCGCGTGCGCTACGGCGTGATGCCTTGCCTGGGCGCGCAGTGGGGGCACGATTATCTCGCGCAGCTCAAATCGTTCATGCAGAATACGGGCTTCGCAATCTTGGAGCACGACGGTTCCTATCCCGGCGACACCTGTGCCTGTCAAGATCATCCGTTTCATCGGGGACTGGAGGATTCGCAGTGGGTGCAGTTTCAAGTGATCAGCAAGTTCTATCAGTGGTGCCGCAGCGAAGGCATCTATTTGAATGTACCTGATTGGTATTACCTCAACGGTTCGAACAAGTGCGCGATGAATTACAAAGAGAATAATTGGTCGCTCCCGCGCGCTGAGCAAGAGATTATCGAGCGACAGAACATTTTTGATGGCACTTGGGAAAAGACTGCTTCGATGGGTTGGATGTTCGTCCCGCTAACGCAATATCACGGTGGCGGCGCGGCGGCCACCATCGAGCCGCTTCACGAACATCGCGACCATTACGAGGCCCGACTCGCCAACTTGTTCGGAGCGGGCGTGCAGGCGTGTTATCGTGGGCCGCGCATCTACGATACCGAAGAGACCAAGCAACTGGTAAAGAAATGGATCAGCTTCTACAAGCAACACCGACAAGTGCTCGATAGTGATATCATCCATTTGCGCCGGCCTGATGGGCGCGATTGGGATGGCTTTGTGCACGTCAATCCGCAAGGTGCCGAGCCGGCGCTGGCCTTCTT
>JBGSHH010000468.1:0-53102 GCA_041752355.1 Pirellulaceae bacterium
TAATTTTACCAACGAAAGCAACAGACATCGGTTCGACCTTCTTGCTAGCAAGCGAAAAAGCAGCAGGCTTCGCCATGAAGCCTTTCCTTTTTGCTAACCAATGCAACAATCAAACCATTCTCCAACACTCGATTGCCCTGACTCAATGCCCTTGTTCGATTGGCTAAGTTGGTGTGGTCGGTCTACGACGATTTCAGCTTCTTTGGGAACAGCGTTTTGAGAGAACAGGGTCGGATGCGCCCCAGCCAATGATCGGCGCAACCACACGTAGAAGAAATCGGAGAGATACGCATAGGGAACTGCGTCGTAATACGGTGGATCGGTCACGATTGCTGCCGCTGAATCGTCAGGTAAAGGATGGGATGTAGCCGATGATTGCTCAACGTGGCCCACCACAGAGGGAGCGCGAGAAAGCGTTTCCAAAACTTCTAGCATGGTGCCAAATGTCACAGAGAAGTTCCCTGCCGCATCTGCAAATACATTAGGTTCTGCAAAATCCCATAACATTCCAATCGCTTGCCGTGTGAATGCATGTCGGACTTGGGTCTTCGTCGTTTCCCACATACAAAGGGCATTGCAGATATCGGCAAAACGACTCAGCGCTAGTCCTAAGAACGTTGCGACTGCGGTGGCCATTTCTGAATCTTCGCATTTGCATTCGCGCTGGGCGTCTTGGCTAATGAGCCGCGAAAGAGTCGTCAAGGTTAAGGCTTGCCTCGGCGAAAAAAGGTCTCCCCAACGCTCCATGCCGTAGATTGGCACACTGATCCGACGAAGTTCGTTCGGTGAAATCGGCTCGTCGGGAACCAAACTCAGGCCTGACCCATGTAGTTTCGCCTCTCGCTCGCGCCGTTCGAGTTCATTTGCTGCAAGTCGTGCAGTTTCACAATCGGCCGCAGTCGGTAGTCTGTAGGACCGACCTTTTTCGCCAGGCCTCGTTGTAACCACAACCATGAGCCTCGCGTCGTGCGCACCACCTCGACGACTCTTGAGTTGTGTTCGCACGGAACCCACGGGTGTGGTGAATCCACAGCATGGGCACGTTGCCGACCCTCGCTTCACTGCGCCGTCGAATGAGGGATTCGCGATTGAAGATTTCTGATCAGCCTGATCAACCCAGCCATCGCGCTGCTTAACGATTATCCGAAAGTCGACGCGTTTGTCTTTCGGGTTGGGTAGTAACTGCATTGATATCGAGCGATGTGCTTGTTTTGCCAACCAAAGCGAGCGAACAAGTGGGACTTCTGCTCCGCACGCTGGTCCCTCACATTTTACTGTTCGTGCCCACAAGTACGCGATCGGCGTCGCCCCATCTGGGTCTTTCGGATAAAACTCCCCAAGTTCCTTCTGAACCTCTCGATTGATCCATTCGCCCCATTTACGGACCTCAACCGCTAAACGCTGACCGTACTTCGGAACGTATTCCAAGACGACTTTGTTAAGCAATACTGGAATCGGGTTCAAATCGCTCGCGAAGGCATCTGCCCCAACGCGGAGCGCTTCGAGTGGAATGCTGCCGCCGCCTGCGAATGGATCGACGACCATGGGCCGCGTCTCGGGATCGCCGCCGAGAGCTTCGTGCGCTGCCTGTGTGAGTGCCCGGCTCGTGTCCAGATATGTCGAGGCGGTGGAATTGTCCCAGTTGGCAAAGTCGGCGATGAAATCGAGCAAGGCCATGCGCAGGATCGGCAGATCGACCGGCTCATTGGCATCGAGCGTCAACGTGCCGCCAGCGATGGCCTCCCAGCGTCCCCGGCTTTCCTCGGAGAGCGTTTCCTGAAGTTCACGCCCCTCCTCGGTCAGTCGTGGCGGAAAGACGCGGAGTGCAAACGCCTTGATCGCCGCGATGGCTGCTTCGCGAAAATCGGGTGGACAGAGTGGATCGGCCGGATCAGGCCACAGCGCAGCGCAGATCACCGCCCGACACGCCGCCAACGGCCGCCGCGCCCACCAAATATGCAGTGTGCTGATATGCCCATGCCGAATCGACTTTTCCCGCCGCGCATGCGCTGAGATGCGGGCAATGGGAAGATCGACTTCAATGAGACGTTTTGGATACGATTGCATTCTTGGGTCCAAGCTACAGGTTTTCGACAACTCGCTCTGGTACGGTGTAGTAGCTCTTGGTCCCAGCAGCATCTCGCTCGTAGTATTGGCCGCCCTTGACGAAGGTCAGCGAACGGTAGTGAACATCGAGCAGCTTAATCTTGAACTTTCCTTTTGACTCAGTTTCCAACTTGCGATATCGGTTCTCCTTTAGCGTTAACCCCCAGGACCAAAGTTCCGCATCCCATCCATGCTTTAGCGCTCGCTCGATCTGCGTTGGAAAGCCAGTTCCAAATTCGGAAAGTTTGCCATCACCAGTAGCGACAACAAGCGTTTGTGGTGCCGCGTGGTCCAGTATGGCATTCGCGATTTTCAAGTGTAGGACTTCGTCTACTCCTTGTTCCCCAATCGAACCATCGTCACGTTCTACTCGATGAAGCAAGTCAGTGTTGTAGCCGTGATCGCGGGCGTATTCCCAAAGCGCTGCGCATGATGGTGGAACGGAACCCGCGAGCATTCGTGTCGAAACAGCCCGTCCCCCTTCGATTAACGCAAAAAGATTTCGGTAGTAGATTCGTAACGCAGGCCACGGGACACCCGGTTCCGTCATATTTCGAACGGACTGAGCGCCACCCCAGATGTTCGAGTTGTCAAAAAAAATGTGAAGTGACATTTGCTCTCCAATTCACTTTGATGATGTCGCGTTAGAAATCTGTGATGCACTTAGTTGGTAGTGTTCCACCGCCATAATTGGCTGCCAGCCAAGTTGACCGGGGTTTTGAATCGTGTGCAGCTGTGGTGTTTCGGCGCAGTTGAACGCTACATACAGCCAATAGTCCCCCTTGAGCCGCACAGCAGTGTGGTACTCGTTTGAACTGAGCGCGACGACGCCCACGCCGGCGCGGCCTTTGACCTCGATGAAGCGGACCTCGATGAAGGTCTTCGGGTCTTCGGGATGAGGGCGACGGGAGATCAGATCGAAGCCGCGATTCTCCGATTCGACGCTTTCGACGATCCAACCGCGGGCCGTTTCGTGCGCGATGGCTAACTGCACCGCAATGTGCTCGATCTCGTCGTCACGCACCATCGGTGCCAATTGCGGGCTGGTGCGATCAGGGTGCGGCACGATCCAGGCTCGCCCCAGGTGGGCGATGTCGGCCACCGCACAATGGCGTTCAAGTTGCAATTCGTGGCGGCGAGACTCCAGGCGATTGTTGAGATCGTCGAGGTGCTGATCCGCCTGCGAAATGATCCCGTCCAAGCCAGTTACCGTTTGGCCTTCAATTTGACGGTTGATGAAATCGGCCAATTGGTTGTTCTGGCGGTCGATCAGCGAGTTAAGGCTGATCTCCACATGGCTGGCAATGCGAGCTACTTCATGCTCGCGCGCGGCGGATTCCTTCTGCACCCACGGTTCGAGCGCCTTCTGGTAGAGAAACAGTTCGACTTGCGCTCGGTCGGGAATCGAATGATTCGGGGCCGGCGTGCCAGCGGGGGATGGAATGATGTCGTGCAGCAATGTTGGTTCGTGGACGCGCATTTCGCCCGACGGCAAGGTTTCGACCACGAAGAGACGCCGGTGCAGCGAGTGCCCGCGACCGTCTTTGATCGAGGCCGCGAAGACATCGATAAGGCCCGGATCGCTACGGTGTAGATCGAAAAACACCGCGCCACGGCGGAGCGAATCTTCCGTGCGAGTGACGACATCGGTGCGCACGGTCTCGAAAAGCGGATGGCCTGGCGTGACCCACTCCAGCGTGGGATCGCTCCCTAGCAGGGTTTTGTCGAAGACGATCTTGCCATACTCGCGGCCCAAGCGTCCGAAACGGTCTTCTTGCCGATCGCCGATCGTAAGCAAGTGGCGCGGCACCTTGCCGATGCGATAAACATTGCAGCGGTTGGACGTCTTGTCTCTGCCATCGACCCGTTTGGGATGGAGACTGGTTTCCGGCGCGGCAGCCACGAAGAACTGTTCAATCACTTCGGGAACGAGCCGTCGCTCCTTGGCCTCGACCGACTTGCCGACGATGGCTGAAAGATTGAGTTCCTTCTTCGCCAGGCCTTCGAGTGTGGATTCGGTAATCTCACGGAATCGCTCGGGGCTGACATCGCGGACGATGCGGTCCTGAATCTGGTGCTCGTCCATCTGCCGGGCATACATTTCCCGGAAAAGCTTTTCCAGCAGCGTGGAAGGAAACACTTCGCCCACGACATCGAACACCTGATCGCTGCCGAGATCTTCGCGGATTTCCTTGAGCCGCTCGATAAGCGTTTGCAGCACGCGCCCTTCCCGTGTGTTCTGCGCGACGAAGTTAAAAACGAGGCAGTTCTTGTCTTGCCCGTAACGGTGGATACGACCAACGCGCTGTTCGAGGCGCACGGGGTTCCAAGGAATATCGAAATTGACCATCAACCAGCAGAACTGCAGATTAATGCCTTCGCCTGCGGCCTCGGTGGCGACGAGCACCTGTGCCGATTCGCGGAATTCACGCTCGGCATAGATGCGGCTGCCAGGCGTATCCCGGTCACCAATCTTCATCCCGCCGTGGATTTGTGTGAGCGTGAGCCCCCATTCCCGCAACTTGCCCAGCGGCCGCTCGTCGCGGCCGTCTGCGGCCAAATAATCGAGGGTGTCTTTATGTTCGGTGAAGACGAGTAGCTTCATCTTCGGGTTTTCGAAGATGCCCTCTTCCTTCAGGATCGCCTTGAGCTTGAGAAGCTTGGTTTGGATGTTTCGTTCTTCGAGCTGCTTGGCCTGGTCAATCAGTTGTGTGAGCCGGTTGATTTCGACGCGCAGCGCGGCAGGATCGACGGATAGCACTTCGTCTTCGAGACGTTCAATGATGCCCTGGCGCTCTTCCTCCGTGAGTTCTTCGAAGTCTTCGGGGAGCTTGCGCTCGATCTGTTCCTGACGGTAGGCATCGGGATCGTCGAGAATCTTCTGTCGACGAGCTCGCATGCGCTCCAAACTGCGTCGGACGGCATAAACCGACGACGCCATCCGTCGTTGCAGCATCGCCATTGTGAATCCGACAGCGCGAGCGCGGGCCGATTCCTGACCAGCGGCGGCCATCGACTGGTCTTCGACGTACCGCGTGAGCTCGTCATAAAAATCTAGTTCTTCGCCGTCCAGGTCAAACGCCGCCGTGCGAACTTCGCGCTTCGTGAATAGCTTGCGAACCTCTCCAGTCTCTGGGTCTGGAAACCCAACCAAGGCCTCTTTGGTGCGTCGCAAGTAGAATGGAGCTTCGTGATCACGCAGCGCCTGCTGGAGGCTGAGGATGCTGCCGTAAACATCGGGGTCGAGCAGTGCCAGGAATCGCCGAAAATGATCGGGATCGCCTTTGTGGGGCGTCGCCGTCATAAGGAGATAGTGGTCGGTCATCTTCGAGAGCGATTCGCCAAGGCGATAGGCGTAGGTCTTTCGATCTTCCGCCGGGGCGCTCATCTTGTGAGCTTCGTCCACGATGATCAAATCCCAACGCGACCGTAGCAAACTCTCACGGGCGTCCTCGACAATGGACACCCAGGAAACGGAGGTGATGACCTGGTCGCGTTCCTGCCACGGGTTTTGCCCGTAGTTCGCACGCAGGACATCGCCGCGAATGACATCGAACTTCTCGCGAAACTTGTCGGCGAGTTCTCGTTGCCACTGAAACGTGAGGTTGGCCGGAGTAACGATTAAGACACTTCGCACCAAGCCTCGGGCCTTAAGTTCCTTGAGCAACAGCCCGGCCATAATGGTCTTGCCAGCCCCTGGATCGTCGGCCAATAGGAAGCGAATGCGAGGCAGTTTCAGAAAGTAGCCGTAGACCGCTTCCAACTGATGCGGCAGCGGATCGACGCGGGCAATCGACAACGAGAAAAATGGATCGTACTCGTATGCGAGACCAAGTCTTTGAGCTTCGACACCCAGGCGAAATAAGCGGGCATCGCCATCGAACGGCTCGCGATCTGCGGAAATCGTGAGTTGTGCGATTTGGGCCGTGCTGAGGACGGGATCGTAAGTCAGACCGGTTTTTAGCCCACGGCCAATCACCTTGAGCGACTCGCCCATCGGCACCACGGCCAGCACCTCGATGCGTTCGGGGAGCGTTGGCCCGCTTACCAAACTGCCGGGTTTAATCGAGTTGTGCATGTTCTCAGACAATGGGACATCTCACTAACTATTGTTCGCTACAGAAGATTTCTCAATTCAATCGTTTCGCCCACCTCACCCAAGCAGACTTCAGAGATCGACCCCGATCTGAGCGTTGATAGGCTGGCTCCCAATACTCCTGCATGGGGGAGTAATATAGCCCATCCAATGGCGGAATAAACCCTTGGGCTCCGACGCATCGGGATTTTATTGAAGATCGATTAGATGGATCAGAAAGTCCGGGTGAACAATCCTCAGATTCCTCAGAATTACTCCGCTCCAGCGCTTGCTGTCCTCCCAACACCCGAGGTAACTGTGTCCATCGTTCGCGGAGCGTTCCGCGAGAAGCGAAACTTCGAACGAGGACCAGGACCATGACGACCAAGACCAAGAAGCCCGCCAGCAAGAAGACTGCGAAAGTCGCGAAGAAAGTGGCGACGAAAGCCGCAACCAAGGCACCCGCGAAGAAAACGACCAAGCCCGAGATCGACGCGACGCCACTGCCCGATCCGTGCGCTGACGGACACCAATGGGATACGGATGGCGACGGTGTCGAGCATTGCAAAGTGTGCTTGGCGGATCGAAAGGTGATCGAGAAACCGGTGAAGGCGAAGAAGGCTACGACCGCCAAGGTTGCGAAAGCCACCAAGAACGCCGCACCCAAGTCTGATGGCAAACTCTCCGCACTCGACGCCGCCGCGAAGGTTCTGTCGGAAGCGAAGGAGCCGCTCAACGCCAAGCAGATGATCGAGGCGATGGCGACGAAGGGGTATTGGACGAGCCCCGGTGGCGCGACCCCATGGGCCACGCTTTACTCTTCCATTATCCGTGAGATCAGCGTCAAAGGCGCGGAGTCACGCTTCACGAAGACCGAACGTGGGAAGTTCGCGATCAACGGGTAAGGCCCCGAGGCTTGCCACTCAACGCCCCACGTTTGCGCGTGCGGGCGTTTTCTCGTTGGTGGGTGCGATCGGGCGGGACGGTTCACCGGTCGCGACACGGGCCAACCGCGAGAATCTTCCAGAAAGTTCGCTGCTGACGCTGGTTGTCGCTGCGAAATCGAGGTAACTGTGTGACACGGGGAGCGGATGACAATTCAAACTGTTTCAGGAGCAACAAACATGACCGACACGCACGAAATCGACGACTTGGACCTGGGGAACGATCTGGACATTACCAAGACGACGCAGCGCAGCTCGGGTACCTGGGTTCGCGGCACGCTGCATGGGCATCGATTCGATGCCTTGGTGTTTGCCGAACATGCCGATGACGCGGAATGGGAACTCGGCGATAGCCGCATCTCGAAACTCTGGATTCAACGGATCGCTGACAAGCAAACGGTTTTCAACTGGGATCGCGGGGCCGACATCGCCGCGACGGATGAGTTGGTGCAAGCCATCGTTGACTTCCTGGCGGGTGGACTCGCCGATTACGTTTACGCCCGCTATGCGCCGCAGTCGGCTGGGTCTTAATACGGGCCGCACGGATCGGCATCGGTAACTCCGAAGCAGAGCGAAGGAACAAGAAAAAGCACATTGCCGACTGGGGCGATAGATCCTGCAATTTTGAGTGATGTGAATTTCATGCCTGTACCACACGCCATAATCAGCTTGCCGCAATCAGCTGCCGCAAGTCCCTTTATCACGTCTCGCAGGGCCCCTCCAATGTCTTGTGCGTAGCTAGCATCGATCAGTCTACGAGCAAGATGAAGTACAACCAAATCACCAGCGTCGCCAGCAACGCCATCGGCCACAACGCGCCAACGATAATCGGCGTCGCGATGGTCCGTGTGTCGTTCAGCAGCACCACCCGCCCGATTGCCAAGCCGATTAACGCATACCCGACAAGGAAGAGCCAAATCATTTGCGGGCCTCAACTGTTTCTCGCCACCACCGCCGCCAGCTCCGCCTCTTCCTTCGCCGCTTCAGCATCCACCCGCGCCAGTTCGTCATAGACCTCGAAATGCTTGTCGCCGGTGTTCAAGTCGTAGGGGATGCTATCGTTCTGCTCGACTTCGTCCCACGAGTACCACAGGTTCTCACTGACGCTCATACCATAGAAGCCGATGGCCTCAGCGTCCAAGTGCTGCTCAATGAAGTCAGCCCAAGCCGGCAAGTGGCAAGTGCGTGCAGCGTCCGCGAGTTGAAACCACGTCACGAACTCGCGCAGGTGCTTGACGAACGTGGGTAGGTTCTCGCGTTTGATCATCGCCCAATCGAACGTGCCAGCATGGACCGCCCGCATGAACATGGGCAGATCGCGACGACCAGCCAACGCCCATAGCACCTTGTTGTCGCCGTTGAGCCAGCAATCGTATTCCTTGTTGGGGTCTTTGAGGTAGGCGTCATAGAGACAGCCCCAAATGCAGGCCGCCCCGCCATGCGCGTTGCCGAACCTCGCATCGTCGGCAGGCTTGCCATCTTTGAACACGATCACTTCGCAGTAAGACATCAGATTTCCTCGCTAGGTTTAGGACCGTCAGAGCCAGCCAGATCACGGCGCGAAGATGGCCAGCACCATCACCACCACCATCGGCAGGCCAAAGAATATGAAGGCCAGTCCGAGAATGACGATGCCTTCGACGCAACCGGAATTGTTGTTTTCGTTGCTCACTGGATTCCTTTCAAAATGTCACGTTCGACCCGTTTCACCATCGCCTCGCGCACCCGCAAGACAGCTTCACTCGCCGCCACACCGCTACCGCGAACCGCCTCACTGAAGCGAGCCACCCCAGCCTCAATCTCCTCGTCGGTGTACGCCGACAGGTCGTGGCCAAACGCTAGCGCGTTCCGCCGGATGTTTTGGATCGCCTTCACTCGCAGCTTGGCCACGCGCTCCATCTCACGTTCCTGAATTTGCCGCCGAATCTCCGCTGCCCATACTCGATAGGCCGCCTTGCAGATCGCGACCACCAGCCACCGCTCGAACTGCACGATGAGGCAGTCGTTGCGGACAATCGACCAGCCGCTCCGCTTGTCGATGCCATAGTCGCGTTCGTAGGTCAGTGAGAAGGTTTTCATCCGTTCGCTCGCATGTATTGTCTGGCTTCCCATTCCCGCACGTCTTGAAGTAAGGATTCTTCGCGCGTCACCCAGGTGCCGATGCGGACCAGCGGGCAACCGGCCAGTCCCATCAGGCTTTTCGGGCTATCAAGGTAAACCGCCCGATCATTACCACGCCGCCCTAGCGCGTTATAGCCACGCAGTAAGCACCACTCGCGCCACTGAAGGTGATTGCCCGCCAACACGATCACGGTTGATCCTGGCCCCTCCTCGCCGACCGCCAAGTAGTTCTCACTGATGAGCCGCGCGCAGATTCCAAACATTGCATCATCGTATTTGGCATAGCTCACCTCCGGCAGTATGTACCAGCCCGCCGCGTAAGTATCCTCGGACCACGCGCTGTAGGCTTCGTACACGTCTTGTCGCGAGACGACATAGCCCAGGTCGGCGAAGGCCGCGACCAACCGCCGCACGCCATCACCATCGAGGGTTTCATCGGAACGATCTGGTCTAACGAGCTTCTTCATGGCCACTCGCCCTTTCAAATGCAGCGCCGTAAACGTAGGCTCCCAACGCCGTTCACGATGCACCAGGCCCGCGTCCTCGCCTCTCCTGGCTCGCTGCGAGTGCTTCCAGGCGATACGCTCGCCTCCGCGCGTGGTAGTAGCTGGGGTATCGCCGCCGCATCCGCGCACCCATTGTGGCGATGGCGGTGTTCACCGCGATTCCAAACTCTCGCAAGCGACCCGCCGCCAACTCCATCGAACGCTGGAACGCATCCAAGCAAGCGTGCAATTCCTCGCGAGTGAGATTGCAGGCAGCGGCCTCACGACGAATCCTTTCCTCCGCCGCCGCCTTCTCGTCAAGCGGCTCGGCTGGCAATGGTCCGTAGGGTGTCATTGGAATGTTTGGCATCTCATCCTCCGATCAACTTACCCGCGGCATCATGCTCGACGATATTAGTCACCGTGTAGTGCCTCGGCCGCAGCTTGTGCTTGTCGAGCCAGTCGGCCATCACTTGCCGCACCTGATCTTCCAGCTCGGCCCGCTGCTCCTTGGTCGAGTCGTCCCAACCCTCCGCCCATTCGCCGGAGTAGTCATCCTGGCAAGAGACATACTCCAGCCAATCCTCCGCGTGCCACCGATACTCCGGTTGCGTCGGCGGGACGTTCTCGCCAACCCAAATGCAAGGTCGGTCACTACCCTCGGCAACCGCCTCGGCCAATGCTTCCTCACGGGTGGCATAGTCGCCATCAAACCGCTCTTCGTCGAACGAGTAACTGAAGCTCATCGCTTGCTCCCAATTGGTATTTGAAAAACTCGCCAGCGCCGGAACAGACTCAACCAGCGCTGGCGAGCGTCACCGAATCTCTGAGTCGCAGGGACCAGGCAGAGGGGCCGGTGTGCGCCTCGTTCATCTCGGCTGGGATGATTCCTTCGTGATTCAAAAAACCATGCAACTGACCGGCAGCCGATCGCCTCCGATGACCTTCGACGCTCTCTTGTCATCCGCGAGTTTTCAGCCAGTCGCATGGTCGCGCCGCAATTTTGGGTTGCATACCCCGCTAGGCCGCTAGCAGGCCAACATCTCTCCGGCGCAGAGTTTCCGTCTCCTCATGTGTCGTGAACGTACCGCATCAGGTACGCATCTTCCGTCGTGTCATCGTAGAAGTCCCGCAGCACGCTGATCGCCTTGAAGCCTTGCTGCTGAAAGAACAACTGCGCGCCCAGGTTCGTTTCTCGTATCTCGAGCATCAGCGCCGTCCGCCGTTGCGAGGAGAGTTTCCCCTTGAGCTTGTTGACCATTGCCTGCCCAACTCCCCGCCGTCGATAGTTCAACTTGACCGCGAAGCTCAGGACATGCAGGCGACTTTTGTGTAACTCGTAGATCATAAATCCGACAATCGCCCCGTTGTGCTCGAACACCATGCCGATGCAGTTGCGTAGTCGCAGGCAGCGAATGAAGTCCTCTTCGCTCCACGGATAATCGAAGCACTCGTTCTCGATCTTCTGGACGGTCTCCATGTCATGTCGCACCATCCAGCGATCATGCAGGGCCAGTTTCGCTTGCAGCGTTGATGACATCCGTGCCTCTCAATTCGGGAAGGTTTCGCAGAACCATTTTCGACCGCCGTAGTTCGCCGACGACTCCACCGACTTGTGAACGCGAACCGCCACATCGAGCTGTAGCCGCTCATGTAAATCGGGATCGTCCAACATCCGTCGAAAGGCCAACGCCATGTCGCCATGAAACTCGCCGGTCACGCCTGGGTGATAGTGCCGCTGCCACAATGTTTCGATCATCTGCCCATTTCTCCAACGGGGACGCATGTTATACCGCAAGCTAACAGAGCGTCAATGAGGACACTACATTTCCCGCTTCTTGTCTTGGTTGATTTGTTCAATCTCGGCCTTGTAGTTTTCCATCAAACCGCTGACCATCTCCACCGGCAACTCGTGCGTTTCGTGACCCACCACTGCCACGCGATCCACTTGCTTTTCCCGCCGGCAGATATAAAGCACCGCCGAGGGATTCTTTATCGCCAGCACCCAGCGACCCGACCGCCGCGATATGTCGAGCGTCCAAGTCAGCGTGATTTCGGCCACGTCATCGCCGCCCCGAACCAGCTCCAGCAAATCGCGCGGCAAACAATGGTGGGTATGAATGTCGAACACTTCGATGTCATCCGAGCTACGGCGCGCGTGAATGGTGAGACTGAGTTTGTTGGTGGCGACTCGGTAAGTGGCTGGCATGGCTGGCTCCAGGGAAAGGACCGATTTTGATTCGTGCTCGTTTCCACGCTGATCGGGAACAGCGCGGCCCGTTGCTCTTCGCTGAGCAGCTCGCGGTGGGCCAGCCCGCGATTTTTCAATTACAACATCGTCTTGATGACTTTGACCGTTTCGGCCTTGAGCAGGCTGGACAGCTCGGCGACCTTCTCGTGGTGGGCTTCATCTTCGGCTTCATCGTCCGAACCAATGACACCCAGGTCGGCACCGGCTGCGACCCACTCTTCCGTGGCGAAGTAGATTTCGTTGTAGAGGCGATTGCCGAAGTGGTCGCACCAAGTGCTTTCATCCGTGTTGCGGAAAGTTTCGACCGTCTCCGCCCAGCCTTCAGCACCGATTCCCTCTTGCATGTCAGCCAGGAAGCGAGTGGCGGTTGTTTCGGTTTTGGTTTGGAGCTTTGTCATTTTCATTTTTCCTTGGTTACTGTTCCCTTTTCGGTACTCTTCTATTGTACAGTTATCGGAATAGATGTCAAGCGATCAAGAGCCGAAGTCGGAATAATTGTCGGAATTATTACCAGTCGCCTTTGGTCAATTGGTCCGAAAACGGAAGTATATAGAAAGCGATAGCGACCGACACCGGAACAAAATAGTAAAGAGTTATTGGTCGCCTGGCGGTAGTGTGATTTCTGGCAGTTCGATTTCCGGCAGCTCCAGCGCCGGCTCCGCGTCGGCCGGTTTCTCCAGCACGTCATTGACCACTACTTCCGGCGCGATGCCAGCCATCACTCGCTGGATGTACGCATCGTCGACAATCTCGGGACCGCCATCTGATTCCGCCAACACCATCAGTTCGTGCATGACGCCAGGCCCATACGCATCCTTGCCATCGGCATTCGTCGCCGCCACCTTCGTGACCTTCAGGCCCAGCAGGTCCGCCTCCTTGTCGATGATATCTTTGATCAAGCGGGCCAGGGCGGGATCGCCATATTGTGTCTCCACGATCGTTGTCACCTGCCGGTCCTCGCCCTCACCTTTCACGATCACTTGGTGCGACGACTTCTTCGACTGCTCCAGCATCTCGTAAGTTTCCTGCTTGAGCTTGGCCAGTTCCTCCAGCTTGATGGCCTTGTATTTGTCGAACCGCTTGAGCATCTTCTGATGCCACTGCTGCTCAAGGTATTTGAGATCCCGCGACACCGTCGTGTTATGGACGCCGAGAATCTTGGCGATCGCCCGCGAGCTGACCTCGCCGCGCAGAAAGAGCTTGGCGACCTCACCGCGCCGCACCCGCCGCTGTAGCACCTGCTGCCGCTTGGTCGGATGTTGCTGCTTAGGTGCTGCCGGTAGTTGACTTTGCGGATTATCCGGTGTGTCGCTCATAGCCCTTTTCGGGTTGCTGCGAGTAAATGCTGTTGCGACAACGAGTTAGACGCAACTGGTTGCGAACGATCGTAGGTCGGCTGGCTTTACATCCTGGCCAAGAAAATAGCGGAGTGCGAATTGATAGTTTCTGCACGTCGTGAACGACTTCGGCAGATTCCCCCAATAGTCGGGTAGTGGCGTGATGGGAAGCTGTCGCCCGTTCTCGATCACGACCAGCAAATCGTTGAAAGTCTGGACCTTGATCGTCTCCCCTGGAGCCTCGATGAACGGGATATGAAAGTTATCGGCATAGCCCGTATTCGCCACCCCACAGAGGTAGAGACATGAAAAGGCCGACGACTCGTTGAGGGAGTAGATTTCGTTGAGTCGCATGGTGGGTTTAACCACCCGCGACCAGTCACCAATCAGGCAGCGCGCGCAGTGCTGAGTGTGGTCGAAGCCGCGCAAGTATTTGAGCCAGAAATATCGGTAGCCCGTCAGGTTCTCCGGCGGATCAATCTCCGCGAACAAGCGCGCGACGCGAGATTTGTTGGCCCGAATTTGCAGTCGCATCATAAGCCCACCTCTTTTTAATTTGTTCCGATCTCGGTATTGTTTCGATCACGGACTATTATACCGCTCAGGGAACAGATTAGAAAGGTTAGTGAGCCGATGTCGGACCAGTTTGTCAGGAGTTCGCTGGTAGCGCCTGCGCGCTATAGAGGTTGAACCGCTTTTTGACCGCCTCCCATGCGGCCAACGCCTCACGATCCTTGCCCACCGTTTGACCGTCCGGCCAACTCAGGTTGAACTCACGCGCTAGCGATCCTTGGACTTGCTCATCGGGGAGCTGGAGCTTCTTCAGGCACTTGCATTGCCACGACTTCTCGTTACTGCGAATGTTGGAGTACACAGGGAAGTCGCCGAAGAAGTTACCCATCGCCACCGCTTGCTCGCGATTGTGGAACTTCTGGAAGAACCACGCGCCCTTGCGGAAGAAGCCCGACGTGCCATCCTCATCAAGAAACTCCACGCCGCGCGGAGTGGTCTTTTTGCAAGCCGCCTTGGTGGCATCGAAACCACCGATCACGCCCTCTCGCGTCCGACCGCTGTAGAAGATGCGCGCGCCAGGTTTGGCGAAAGCGTTGAGGCAAGTGAGAATGTCATCCTCCGCTTGCTTGGTGTCCACAGAATTGACGACCGAGTCGCACACGATCACATCGAACGGACCTCGCCGTTGAAACTCATAGAGCGCCTCGTCGATCATCTTGTGGACCTTCGACCGATCGATGCGATTCCCTTTGCGATGAAAGAACTCGATACCCCAAATGTGATAGCCGAGCTTCTTCAGGAACTTGACGTAGTCTGCCTGCCCGCAACCAAAGTCCAGGATGCGATCGGTCTTTTTGATGTGCGGCAGCGCCACGTCGATGTAGAGCAGCGATTGACCATTCCCGCCTGGCGTCGTGGAATCTCCGCGAAGTCGCATCGGTTGTGCGAAGGTTTGTAGGTAAGTGTTGCGCGGCAGGTGATCGTAGGAGAACTCACCATACTGCTTGGTCATCCAACCGCGCGCGATGTCCGCCTTGTCGTCATCGACGCGGTACACGCGGCACGGGATATTGAGGATCTTGCAGCACAGCGCGTAGTGCGGCGACGCCACCACCAGACCTGAGTGCGTGGCCACCGACGCGCCCCAGGGACCGTAGAGTCCGATGAGCTTGCACATTTGCGCGCGGATGTTGGCTCCTTTGGATCGCATGTTGCCGTCGATATTCTCCGGCTCCACCATCTCATAGCCGGCCGTGGGCGATGGATTGACATAGACCGGCTGGTCGATGTCGTCCATGTCGGTGCCGTTGTGTAACTGATTGAACCGAATCTGGTCCGCCTCCTTCACGTCTTGCAGGATGTAGGCCGGCACCGTGTTGATGTTCAGCGAGGTCGCCGCCTTCGTGCGTTGATGGCCCGCGATGATCAAACCGTCCGGCATGCAAATGATCGGCTTGGCGAAGCCCACCGCCGTGATGGACTTCTGAAGCGACTCCAGTGCGTCGGGCGTAATGCGCCGCGGGTTGTACGACGCTGGGTGCAAGCCTTCAATGGGATGATCAGGAACAAACATGCGCGCGAATCCTCGCTTGGTACAGGTAACAGGGTTTAGATGATTTCCACGATCCGCTCGGCCATGCCAAGACAGGTCGCATGCTCATCCATATAGGCTTTGAATTTCGATTCCAGCAAGGCCGCAACTTCAGGCGACATCGGTAGCTGCCACCCGCGGAACTTGATCGCCTCCAGCGACTCATAGCGCTCGTTAGCGCCGGGAATGACTGAGGTGCCATTGCTGACGCCGGCCTTCTTGGCAAACTGTTCGAGGAACAAGTCGAGCTGCTCGTGCTCCGGCCGCAGCTCGCTCATCAGGGCTTCGAGCTTACCCAGGTCGATGCCCGCCATATCCGCGATCGGATCGTGCGTCGCCAGGATTAGGTCCGCTTCCTCCGGCGTCACGTCCAGTACCAGTACGGGGATGCGCGCGTCACCTGCTTGCTGCACGCGCAAGTGACCATCGATTAGGATGTACTCTTCGCCTTGCTTGTAGGCTAGTACGGGGCGTGCGAAGCCGATGGATTCCAAGCTACCAGAGACCGCCGTGGATTGGCGCGCGTTGTGCGTTTTCCAGTTCTTGGGATTCTTTAATAGCTCGCTGGCATTGAGACGGGACAGGGCTTTGATTCGATCGCGAATTTTCATGGGGGCGTGATTGTTGGTGGTGAATGTTTGGGAAATGCCAGGCCGCCCGATTGCGATTCACGTTGGTCGGGAATTTGTCCGGAGCGTAAATGCGCCTCTGCGAGGGACTCGCCTTCAGCCTGGGTAACTACAGAGCGTTCGCAATCCGCGCGGCCAAACCGTGCGTCGTGCCAGCCTTGTCGGTCCACTCCTTAATCTTGCGCTCGAGTGAGTCGGCCACCTCGTCGGACATGGCGACTTCAAAGGTGCGAAAGTAGAGGTAGGTGCATTCCGTCCAGCGTTCCGGCGGCGCGCCGGTCCCGCAACCAGCTTGCTCGGCCCCAGGCGAGAGCGGATTTTCCGTCTTGCCCCTATTGGCCGCCGCGCTGGCCGCCGCTGGCTTTTGATTGGTAGCGCCCGTGGCGGCACCAGCTTCCGCGGTCCCAACAACAGCTTGCCCTCCGCCAGCCACTTGCTCAGTATCACCCGACTCCTCGGATGACTCTGTTTCGGCTTCCGGCTCTGCCTTCGGCTCTGCCTTCGGCTCGGCCTTGACCTTGTGCTTCTCTTTGAGTTCGTTGAGAAGCTGCTGAACCGGCTCGCTCTTCGAGGAGGCTTGATCGATCAAGGAGTGTAAGAGCTTGGCGTCAGCGCCAGCGAACGACGTGATGGGGTCGATCGTGGCCAACAGCAGGTCGGCCTCCTCTTCAGTCACGTCCAACACGATAACGGGGATCTTGCCATCGCCCGTGGTTTCGACGCGTAAGTGGCCGTCGATCAGCATGAGACCATGGGGTGTCTCGCGCGCCAGGACGGCGTCAGCAAAGCCGACTTCGGCCAGCACGCCACGCAGTACGTTCGATTGCTCTTCCGAATGCGTCCGCCAGTTTTTGGGATTGGGAAGTAGATCGCTGGCCTTGACGCGGCGCAGCCCTTTAACACGATCCGAAATATCCATACGGTGAACCTCCTTGTTGGATAGCACCGCAGAATGGTAGTAGGGAACGTGCGTCAGCGTAAAGCGTTAGGCAAACTGTCCGGCGAATCCTTCGCGACTAACGCCCACTCGACCAGGCATGATTTTGCGCGCTAGCGTGACGATTCGCTCTTGATAGGACAGCTTCGTCGAACCAGGGTGAATGGCTTCCATCGCCGCCGGTAGTGGAGTCTGCCGCGTGCGTGCGCCATCGTGTGAACCATCGCCACCGATGAAGTGGTCGATGATCACCGCGTCCGCCGCCAGTTCGATGCGTTCAAAGAATGTTTCCGGCTCCGCGAGTGGCAACAGCGGCGCGACGCAAACAACTGTGCGAATGCCAGCATTACGTAGCGTTTGGCAGGCATGGAGCCGGACGTTCACGCTGCACGCCATGCCTGGCATCCCTGGGATTTGTTGATCGGACTCGATGCTGATTTGCACTCGCAACTTGCAACGCTGAGCGAGCTGCTCCAGCACTTCGCGATAGTCGGTCGAGGCCACGATTGAGTTGTGGGTCTGGATGATTAGCTCATCCGGCGGCCGCTTGACCATTGCCTTGAGCACCGCCAACGTCACGCCAGACTTCAGCTCTTGCGGCACGAACGGATCGGTCGAGCTGGACATGAAAATCCCAAATTGCTGCTTGCGTCCCGCCGCCTGAAGTCGCGCCGTCTTGACGTTGGCCAGGTACGACTCCGCCGCGTTCGCGCGGACTTCGAGGAAGCTGCCCCACGCGCGCCCTTTGGTGAGCCAGTTGTTGTGACGGACATAGCATCCCACACCGCAGAGAGAATTTCCAAACGAACAACCTTGGTACGGATTGAGGCTATGGGTGGCGATCCCGTCCAAGTAGCCGCTGGTCACGGTGAGGACGTTTTTGATTGTGGTTTCGGTGATGGTCATCAGAACAACTCTTGTTGTCGCGGTGGAGATGGTTGATCGGTTGGTAATGGCGTGCCGAGCAATTCCGGCACGGGAAACAGTAAATGGGGACGGTAGGTTTCTTCGTCGTGGGGCGCGAACCGCAATCGCACAATGTTCCAATCCCCGTTACGTTCGTATTGCACGAAACCGCCGATGCGACCCGCATGCGGATGGCTGTAGGGATCGCCAGGGCAACCACCTACTCGCCACCAGTTCGTCACGGTTTGATCTTGCTGGCCCATTGCTACGCCGCCCGCTGATAGAACTGAATCTGTTGACCAATTGCTTTGCCGGCGACCGGCAGGTGGAAATGAAAGTCGAGCGCTTGCAGAACTCGCGCCAATGGCTTCGCGTATTCCGCTCCCATGTGCAACTCGATGGTGTAACTCTTGGGAACTGCATCATCCGGCAACACATCGAGCAGCGAATGCACCACCGCCAGTGACCAGGCTGCTTGCTCGACCTTCGGAAGTTCGTGCAGCATCAGATCGTAAGGTCGCAAAATCTGATTGGGAGTAACCAGCCCATATTTGGCCGAGACAATCCACCAGTCGATGCCATTCGCTTCACGGCAGCGATCCGCATAGGCAGCTCGAGCGCGCGTCAGTTGGCCAGTGTATAGATCGCGCGCCGGTTGTGGTGTGGTGCCTTTCGTTCTGCCGCAGCCGACAAAAATGATTCTCATCGCTTTCCCTTTTGTAGTTCTCGCTCAGCCCACGCCGCCGTGAACAACCGATGCCTACGAACTGGCCGGTGGAACTGATCGAGCGCCTCCACGAGCTGGGCCAGGCAGTCCCAACACTCATCGGGAGCCGCGAGGTTCAGCACTTGCCGATTCATCGCCGCTGCATCCCGCCCGCTGTTGCCACCTTTGAATCCCCACCGCTCGCCGGAGGATATCACGAACGAACTGGTGTGGTCGAGGTTCTCGCGAACGTAGAACGTCACACCATCCACGCGGCACTTGGTGAGCTGGCTCGATAACTTTTGGTGAGCCAACACGCCACCACCGTGCGCGATCTGGCAGTGCGCCAGGACTTCGATATTGAGAGTCTCGCTCACACTCGTGTCTCCCATTTGGCGATCGCCGCCGCCCGTGCTTTTACGCTCATGCTGCCACTCCGGCGACTTCTTTGGCCGTATTGAGGGTGCGATAGTTTCGATACGCCTGCCAGCAACCCAGCGACGGCGTCCAGCGGAAGCCAGACGACTTGAGCTTCGTCCGCACATCGGCGGAAGGCTTGCCAGGGAAGAACAGCCGCACGCGGTTGTCGGCGGGGGAATCCTCGATGCGAGCGTTTTCGCCTTCGATCTCGGTCTCCTCTTCCTCCTTGGCCTTGCTTACCGACTCCAGCCGTTCCTTCATGCGGCGAATGTTAGCGTTGTTGTTGGTCAGCTCATAGGACGGGAAGCCTACGCGACCGGCGAAGTCAGGCGTCAGTAGTCGCCTCGCTTGCTGTTCGGTGAAGCCCTCGGCTTGCAAAGCCAACGTGCAAGCCACGCAGCCATTCTCGTGCTTGAATGTCACGCTCTCCCGAGTGCTGGATTTCACAAACTGACGAACCAGTTTGTTGGCCACCTTCATGCGTGCCTGGACCTCTTCGGCCTGGGTGATCTTGGCTTGTAAGCGATCGGTGGCATCGGCATCTCCGGACATGATCGGTCGCAATTCAGGACGGAGCTTCTTCTTGATCGCCTCCAGCGCCCGCTCGCGGAATCCAAGCAAGTCGGTGAGCCGATTGTGGGCCACGTCCAGCCGCTTTTGATTGCGCCGCACAGGGAAGTTTGACCCGCCGGTGATCATCGTGGACATGCACCGCGACTGCGACCGTAAGTGGGCCAACGTGCGAGCGCGGTAGCCTTCGCGATAGCGAGTGAACTCCTCGTCGAGCAGCGCCCGTTTCTCATCGGTGTCGGCGTAAACCGCCAGGGCGGCATAATCATTGGCCATCCCTTCGGCATAGCCCCACCGCTCTTGCTCACCGCGTCGTTCGGGAACAAACGAGCTGCCGCGATGGGCGTCGATGCCAACACTGAGGGGAATGTCGCTGAGAAAGCTTTCGATTTGCATGGTAGGACTCACTAGGTTTGAGGAAGGAACTGGACGACTAACGATTGAGTTGAATTGCCGCCACCTGTCGGTGATTGAGGTAGCAGGCCAAGCTGTCGGCATTCTCCTTGCCGAGATAGAACCTAGCGGCCAGGACGTGAAACCGGCGAGGCTGCTCGCGGTAGGCAGCGGCCAGATTGGCAACGAGGTCACTGAAACTGATCATGGCTTGTTTTCCTTGGTTGATGGATGGACTTGGACTAGCGACCGTCCGGACAAACTTCGTCCAACTCCGCGTCGAGCGTGTCGAGCTTACGCTGCATGGCCGCCGCTTCCTTCTCGGCCTTCTTCGTTTTCCACTCGCCAGCATCGGTACGGTTGCGACTCTCGAAGATTTCGATTTTCTTCGCCAGCGACAAGGCTTCCGATCCGATTTCGTTGGCGGTTCGCATTTGATGTTCCATTGTCGGTTGGTTTTGCCTCTCGGCTCTTCTATTATACTGTTATCGGAATAGATGTCAACAGGCAATGAGGCCCAAAACGGAATAATTACGGAAGATTTCCGACGAGTTAGATGGCCCCAACTTCGACCGGCACGTCGGTCGTGCTGTGGATCGGCGCGGTTAAGGTCACGTCGGCATGATTGCCCATCGTGCGATGCGACTTCTGGTGGCCCTTGCGCGCCTTGCGCCAGCGGCGAGCCGAGACCACCATCGTGGCCATGATCGGCCGCGGCCGCAGGTAAGGGAGGAGCAGGTCAGTCAAGTGCGTGAGCAGCCAGGACTTGATCGGCTTCCACGGGCAGCCGTCACAAAGCCAGTCGAGCGTATTGTGGAGAAAGGTTCTCATGGAACTTTGTATTTCACATTGCCGGTGTACTTCATCCAGTCGAGTACAAGTTGGGCCGTTTCATGGTCGAGCTGTCCATTGCACGAGATAAGCCAACGCACGCGACGAGCGACGAGCTGCGCGCGATCGTTGGATTTTTGCTTGCGTTTGCTGGGTGCCTTCTTCCGCTCGGCCGCTAGTTCATTCTCCGCCTTGGCGATTCGCTCGCAGAGCGCCCCGACTTTCTTGAGCCAGCGCTCATCGAACTCCGGTGGATCTGGCCACCGCAGCGTCTCATTCATAATGTCGAGCGGGTCAATCATCGGTTACTCTCGCGTGCAAAAACGGGGCGGGCAGCAACGAGCCGCCCGCCCCAACCAAGGAATATTATTCGGCCGCCCAGCCGCCGACCAACCACGACTCGCCCAGGTCGACGGTCTTGGTGGCCCAAATCCGCTCGGCCAGCTTGTCGTTGTAGGCGTTGACCTTGGCGTCCGCCGCGTCAAAAGCGAGCTTGGTCTTGCGAGCCGCCACGCGGGACTTCGACAGATCAGTGAACTTCTGGAACGTCTCACCCAGGTCGCACAGTTCTTTGACGAGCTTGTCGAACTCGAATTTCGCTTTGCTGGCTGGGCCGGCCAATTCCGACCGAGCATTGAGCAAGTTGAGCAACTTGCAGGCTTCGGCTTCCGTCGCCTGATCGCAGACGCGGAAGCTGTTGGAGATGAAATCTCGCACCCAGCAGGTGTTGCCGATGCTGGCCCCTGGCTCACCGCGGAAGGTCACGGGCTTGAGCAGCTCCGCGCGGCTCCGCTTCGCCTTCACGGCCAGCACATGCGACCGCTTGTTGGTGTTTTCCAAGATATAGTCGAGCGCCTCATGTTCCGACGTGAACGTCTTGCCGGTCTCGAACTTGATGCCACAGGTGGTCGAAAACGAGCCGTTATAAGGATCGTTGCCGTACTGGCTAAGGTCGCTATTGTAGCGGCCGATATAGGCTTGGCGGACTTCGGCCTCGGTCTTGCTGCCTTCGACGGTAAAACTAACTGAAGTGGCTCCCATTGTCTTATCTCCCTTGGCTTGTTCCGTTGTCGGTTTATTTGTCTCTCGGTCCTTCTATTATACTGTTATCGGAATAGAAGTCAAGAGAGGAGCAGCCGAATTCGGAATAATTGTCAGGAATTTTCCGGCGGTCCGCTCCAGCTATCGAAGTCGATCACGTCCCAAGACTTCCGGCAGCCGCAGCAATGCAGCGTATAAGTATCTTTCTCTTCCCCTTCCGCTGGCTCCGACGAATCCCACAGAACTTCGCTAGTCTCCTCCTCGTTCCATTCCAGCACGTCGCCACCCGCGAGGTTCAACGGCGTGTGGCACAACAGGCGCTCGAGGATGTGAGTAGCATCCTCGTTGCATTCGGGGCATCTGGGTTGATCAAATCGCACGGCTTACGCTCCTTGAGTTAGTCTCGATCTACGATGATGACTTCCACGTCGCCGGGAGCCGACTCGACATCGGCGATTCCACCGAACACACCAATCACCACGCGCCGCGGCTCGGCGGCAGCGCGGATGCTGGCGATGTTGGCTCGTGCCAGCGCCGCGTTCACCGCGTCCTTGATTGAGGCATGGTCGTGGCCCACACCGTTGACCATTCCGGTGCTAAGCCACTCGGCGACATCCATTAACGAGTCGCGGAGAATGTCTCCCGACTCCTCGCTGTTGCTTTCCGACATCGGTGGCGTCACGTCCTCGCCACTCCCTTCGTCAGCGATAACGGCGGTCACGTTGGCGTCGTCGAGCCATTGGTTGTCGGTTTTCCAGGTCTCTTGGTTCTGATCGAACTCGCCGCTTTCCTGGTGCTGCTCGAATACTTCGAGAGCGTGCTCTGGCGAATCGGCTTCCACGGTGTACTCTGCGGTGGCCAGCACGGAGCGGGCCAAGCGGATGTTGAACTTCGGCATGATGGGACTCACTAGGTTTTGAGGTAGTTGATTACTCGTAGCCACGTTGGATGGCAGCTTCTGCAGCGGCCAGCGCCGCTTGTGATTGTTGTTCGAGAGCGTGAGCGTGATCGAGCTGCTCACCCCTGGCACCATTGATCGCCTCGCGGATACATTCGGCCACCGACCGGCGAACCGCCACCCGCGCCTCGGCGACCCGCCCTTGGAGGTAAGCGTTGTATTGGTCGGCGGTCATGCCTTTGGCTTGGCGGGCAGCCAGTCGCGCTTGTAGAGTGGGCAAGTTCATGCGACCGTCTCTTCGTTTCGTTGGTAGGGATCGGCGTGCATTTGAGTGATCTGCGTGGAGCAATTGCCCGCGAACGCCGCCAGTTCGTCCAGCGCCGGACGCAACCGACAAAGGAGTTGCGCGGCCGCGTCGGCCCGCTGGCCATGGAGACCTTGTAGCAGTTCCCATTGCTCGGTGATGTCCTCGCATTCGCATCGCAGCGAGGCGAGCGCGCGATTGAGTTCGCCTTGCAGCCCGCCGAGATTCGCGATCAGTTTGCAGGGATCCGGCATCGGATTGACTTTCAGAGAAAAACCCCGCCCGCCGCTACGAGCGACGGGCGGGTCAACCAAGGAATACTATTCGGCGGCCTTCACAGCCACCTTGGCGATCCGCTTCACGAGCACGGCCGCCTTCGCTTCGTAAACCCGCCCGTTGGCGGTCGAGACCGTGCGGAGCACGAGGTGATCGGCTTCCATGAACGAGCCGAGGACGACGTGCTCGGTCCCGCCGGCTGTCGAGAACCGCGAACCAGGCTCCGGCGCGCTGGCCACCGTGCCGATCTCCTTCGCCGCTTCTTCGAGCAGCGCGACCAATCCCTCGTCGGTCAGCGGAGCCGCCTTGCTGGCTTTCTTCACCACCTTCTTGGCGGCTGGCTTGCTGACTTCCTTCTCCGCAAGAGCCTTGGCTTCCGCTTCCTTCGCGGCGAGCTGCTCGGCCTCGATCTTCTCGATGGCGACGATCAGTTCGTCTTTCGACATTTTGTTGCGGCCCGCAACTTCAAGAGCTTTGGCGGCGGCGAGCAGATCTTTCTTGGACATTTCTTGCTTGGACATGTTCGGATTTCCTTGGACTAGGGTTTCAGGATCGGACAGAAATTGAGTGAGTGATTTAATCAGCAGCAGTCGGTAGCTTCCAGAGTTAGCTTGTTGGCATCCTCGCGGAAGCTGTTCATGTGCTTGCAATTGCCGTTGAAGATGAAGCCTTTGCAGGTGCAGTAAACTTTGTTGTCACGGCCCAGGCGAATCTCGTGGGTCGTATTGCTCGTGCTGCTGGCGAAAGTGGCGAGTACGACTTTGTTGGTTTTGGCTGGTGCGGTTGCGGTGGTCATCGTTCGTTCTCCCTTGGTTGTTTTATTGTTCCCTTTGCGGTACTCTTATATTATACTGTTATCGGAATAGATGTCAAGAGAGGAGCAGCCGAAAACGGAATAATTATCGAAATTCTTTCTGAATCGCTTTCGCCGCCGACCGTTTAATTGTTCCGGTTTAGGTCGCAATTGCTAAAGAGTTATCAATCCGAAAAAGGATCGAATTAGTGAGCAGTTATTGATCCGACAAAGGAAGGAATTTTTGAGGAGTTACACCGAAAGCGACCACTCGCCGCGGCCCACGTTCACGAAGTGGCGCTGCAAGGTTTGCCGGACCTTCTGCTGCCACCAAGGATTATCGCTAATGCGATGCGGACCGATCACCGCGTACAAGTCAGCCAGCTTGGCCACGCCACCGAGCTGTCGTAGCGCCCACTCAACGAGCGATCGCCAGCAACTCTTGAACGCCTCACCATGCACCAACGCCTGCTTGCTCTTGGCGGGCAGTTCCGCCACCTCCACCGACTCACGATAGAGCGCGAAGCCGCGAAAGATTTGCGGTGAGTTCTTGAGGAACTGCACGAACAACAGCGGCCGCACCGCGTTGGGAAACAGCGTCCGAGGAACTAAGTGCTGCGACAGCCCCCACCGCTTCGACCAACCGACCACCGTAGCCGGTGTCTGGAGCATGTACGACGAGAGCAGAAAGCCGCACCGACCGTGCCGCGGCAACAGGTCATACGCCCGCTGGAGAAACTCTTCCAGCAACCGGACTTTGTAGGGCGGATTGCCCACGATCAGCGTCGGCTCGATGTCGATCGGGATCTCGCGGAAGTCGCCAGCGATGATGCGCCGGCCCGTGGCCTGGCGCGCCTCAGCAGCCAGCGCCGCGTCAATCTCCACGCCCACCGCTTGAATCCCCTCCGGCACCGCCTTCAGCCAAGCCCCTCGCCCACAAGAGGGTTCGAGGATCACGTCCCGCTCGGTGATGTCGGGGAACATCTCGGTGAGCAGCGCCTCCGCCGCCCATTCCGGAGTGAAGTATTGATCGAGCGCCTCATCGCCAGTTTGCGAGTATCGCTCCGCCGCGAACAAGGTTGGCTGCTTGGTCATCGCTATTACTCGACAAACTTGAACTTGGCCCGAAAATCCGCCTCGTCATACCAGCCTTGCGCGCCTGTGCCAGGAACGCCCACGAAGTAATGCACGCCGTCCGCCCGTTCCTCGCGCAGCAGCAACGTGGCGCTGTCGCCCACGTCGATGTAGCGCTCTTCATCCTCCTCGCCGCAGTCCACAAGATGATCGGAGATGCAAACGATCTCCGGCTCAACTCCATTCTGCTCGGCGACCCATTCATGGAACTCGCTCAAGGAATCGAATTGCTCGTGATCGAGGTAGCCGCTCGCCGCCTCCACGCCTTCGAGGAACGCATTCAACTCCGCCTGCGAGTCATAGACGTAGTGACAAAGGT
Source organism: Pirellulaceae bacterium (assembly GCA_041752355.1). Lineage (GTDB taxonomy): Bacteria > Planctomycetota > Planctomycetia > Pirellulales > Pirellulaceae > JAEZGD01. The sequence goes on from JBGSHH010000468.1 coordinate 25,581, forward strand.
GCGGATCCACGTGCCGTGAAGCCTCATCACCCCACACGATCCAGACTTGGAAGCCTTCCGCCTCCGGCTCCATTGATTCAACTTCAGCCATGATTCATTTCCTCGCCCTGGATGTTATCGAGCAGCCCCGCCACCATGGCAGAGCCATCTTGCAAGCGAGCTGCTTGCCCCAGCCGCTCTAGCACCGCCGTCGGCGCTTGCTCCCGCGCGCGGAAAGGCAACTTGAGACCACCTTCATCGCGAATTTTGGCCAGCACCAGCAAGATGTATTGCGCCGCGATCTCGCGATTGGCGGGCCAGCACTTGCGGAACATGTACGAGTCCGCGATCTGCGCGGCCCACTTCCACGCCAGCCGCCACTCCGCCGAGTCGCGCGCCGGCACAATGCCGTAGGACTTGAGGAACCGCCGCACGGCCTTCAGCCGCGCCGTCGATGGACAGCCTGGCAGTTCGTTGCGTTCCGCGCCACGGCGGATATAGCCATTGCGATCTTCGATGTCCATTCAATCCCCCATCGCTTCGAGCAGTGAGACTTCCATCTGGTCATACGCCAGTCGCAAACTAAACTCCGCCCCGCGCTGGCCCCAGTTCTCCCAATCCTCCGGCAGGTGCGCCGTCGTCAGTTCCTTCCAGCGTCCCAACACCAATCGCCGACCTTCGCCGGCAAACGTATCGTCGCCAGCGAACCGCAGTCGATGAAAGCGCTCCAGCACCGCATCTTGAATCTTCTTCGTGTTGTTGCTGGTCGCGATCACGACCGACTTCTTCGGCAGGAAGAGCGGGTCCAGGTGGACCTTGAGATACATCTGGCAGAGAGTGGTCAGTTGCTCGAACTCTTCGAGGATCAAGACCTGCCATTGGCCGAACAGCGGCGGCGATCGCAAGCCCCGCAACAGCCTTTGCAAAACATCGAGCGTTAGGTCCGCGCAGCAGATCGATTGGATGCCGGAAGTGGGGTCGCATTCCAGCCCCCGCGTGATGGCCCACGCCATGCTGGTCTTGCCAGTGCCAGGTGGACCCTCGAACAACCAGCTCACGGGATAGGGAGACTTCAGCCAGTTGCGAACCACGACCGCCGCCTTGCGCTGGCCTATAACTTCCGCGATCGTTTGCGGCCGGAATCGTTCACTGAATCGCATTTTGGACTCACTAGGTTTAGAGGGAGAGATCAACCGTGCATCGCCACCACCTTGTGGCCATAGTCTTGCTGGATCTTCTCGCGGGTGGCAGCGCGATTAGCCGCAGTGACTTTGACCGTCCGCCACTCGGCATCCTTGTCGCCTTCGATCCGAAAGATGATCTTGGTCTTGGTTTGTTTCGCGATCCACGAACGGTCGATCAACTCATCGACCATCAGCCCCAAGAAGAAATCCAGGTTCATCTTCAGTGGATCGCCACCCCACGGATTATCAACGTCCGGCAGCGTGGCCACATGAGCCACCATGCGGGCTTCCATCTCCCGCGATTTGAAATGCACTAGACTATCTCCACCGTGACCACGATTGGACGCCGTGGCGACATGCGCGCCGTCAACGTACACGTCCGCATTGAAAGCGTTGGTCTCTTCGGACAGGCGGGGATAGTGTTTGAAGTTTCGCAGTTCGACTTGCATGATGGGACTCACTAGGTTTTGAGGAAGGAATGAACCAACGACTGGCCCGCCTCGCGAACCTCTTCCAGCGACAAGGCGAGATCGACGCGACTCACTTGGTAAGCCAGCGGCTCGCCCGTGGTTGGATCACACTCCACCCACTTGCGTGACTCGTAGGGATGGGGCAGGAAATCCTTTGGCCTTCCCGCTGCGTCGAGTTGAACCGCCTTGAAGCCACCACCGCACGGGCCTTTGGCATCATGCTCTTCCACGATCGCCACCAATTTCGGCTTGAACTCGCGGTAGTAGTCAGTGAACTTCTCGCCGTCGTTGTGATCCTCGAACATCTGCCCTGCTTGGTAAACACCGCGCGGGCAGTCGTGATCGTAGGGAACGTGGTAGCCTTGAAACTTGAGCAGCACGATCCGAAACGGACGCACTTGGCGATTGTGCGGATGCGGCGTGCTAGGTAGGCATTCTTCGATGGTCTTGGGATAGCGGGGCATGATTTGGTTTCCTTGGCGGCAGTGAGTGGTGATGATTAGTGAGCAACGTCCCAAGCCAGCTTCGTGCCGTAGCGGAGCTGGCCTCCTTCGACGAGATAGACCGTGTTCTGGCGAATGTCGGAAGTATCCTCTTCCTCGTCGGCTTGATCTTCCATTTCGTTGGTGGACGCCAGGCCAGCGATACGATTCTCGAACGGCCAATTCTCTTGCGTCATTAGCAAGACCTCGGCATCGCCCCCCATCTCTTCGCGATACTCTTCCAGGCGTTCGATCATTTGGTCAATTGTCATGGGATGGTTTCCTTGGCTTGGTTTTGGATGGATTGGATTAGTAAGCGTATTTGCGGGTGATCTTCTCGATCCACACAGTCGGGCCAGTGAGGTCATAGACATAAGTAACGCCACCGTTGCCACCTTTCTTCGTGAACGTCACGCTGGGGAAAGCGGTGATCAACGGTGCCACGCGAGTGTAGACGCTGAACTCGACTTCGCGGGTGATGATCTTGGCTTGAGCTGGTGTCAGTTGTGGTTTCGCGTTGGCTGTCATGGTTTAGTTCCTTATCGTTCCGTTGTTGGTTTGTTTGCTCTCGACTCTTCTATTATACTGTTATCGGAATAGATAGCAACAGCAGATGAGCCGAATTCGGAATAAATATCGGAAGTTTTCCGGCGATTAGGCACCTTGCTCCAGCCGCTCGATGACATGCCCCAGCAACTCCGCGGCGTCCAGTTCCGCCGGATCATCGCAGCAAACCGCCACGGAATCGATCAAATCCTCCAGCATCTCGACTTCCCCATCCAGCTCACGCTCGACTTGTCCAAGCGCCCGCCAGATCGCCAGCTTGTATTTGACGGCATCCCGCAACAGGTTCTCGATGTAGGTGGTATTCAGTTTCTTCGTCGTCTTGATCGTCTTGCTCTTGCTCATGGACTTGATCCCTTGTGAAAACGTACTCGATACAGGAATGCCGGAAGCCATACACCCGCCGCCCATGCAGCACGCTACGGAAGTATTCGACGTGCCAGTCGCGCGCCATGTGCAGCCAAGCCCCATAGCCGAGCTGCTCTTGCAGTTCAGCGAGGTCAGCGCGATCGACGTGCCGCAGAAAGGACCGCCGCGTGATGGCCAGCCGGTCAGCAATCAAGTCGCACAAGCCGCCCTCGACATGCACGTCGCGCTCCAGCCAGTTCACGCAGTTGGTGTAATAGCGGTAACGATCCATCAGCCCACCTCTTGCTCCGCCCAGCGCCATTGTTTCGCCGCCATTTCCTCGCTGTCGTCGCGTGGCACCAGCCGACACAGGTTGGCGATCGCGCGGTTCGCCACGGGCGCTAGAACCCCTTCCTCGTTGCGTGTCGGATAGCCGAGCGCCAGTAAGCGGGACTCGAATATAAGCCGCTCGCCTCGCGCGTTGAGTACGTTCTCCCAAATGCCGTCTTGCAACAATGGCATCCCTGGGTAGAGGATTTCCAGGTCCGCGCGAGTAAGTTCATCGTTGGGCGACATCATCCTACGATGCGCCTCGATCCGCTTGAGCTGGCTGGCTTTGGACTTGGACTTCCGCCGAGGAGCCTCCGCCGGTGGTGTGCCAAAGATTTGATCGAGAAAGTTCATCGCTAGGTTTCTTTCGTTGTCACCACTCGGCCGCGACACGAATGCCAGCGCGCGGTCCAGCAGCGGGAGAATGTTCGGCGTAACCAGCCACCTCGCCCGTGGTGGCACAGCCAGAAAACAACAGGCAGGCGAGTAGGGCCAATGCAATCCATTGCATGATCGAGGTTCCTTTTCGTTATGTTTTCCCGCTCTCAGTCCAATTGAACACCCTCGCCACGTCCTTCGCCGATAGCTTGTAGGTCTTGCCGTTGATGGCATTCTTGGCCAGGATCGGATACGACGACGAACGTGGCTTGCAGCCAACAACGACAAACTCGCGACCACCTTGGAAAAACGTCTGGCCAAGATGTTCCGGCTTTAGGCCGTAAAGGTGAGCGCACCGCTTGAAGTCATCCGCCTCCTTGGTGTTGACCTCACCACTCTCGCCCACTGTGGAGATTTCGAGCTTGAACGTGGCATGGCCAGGGGTGAAGGTGCCGCTGCCGAGCTTCAGCACGATCCCATGCGTATCAGCCACGACTTCCAGCATGGCATTTAAGTCCGTCCGAAGACCACGAAGAAACTCGCGCGTGATTTGCTGACTCATGGCTTGGTTGTCTTTCTGAATTGGTGAGATGAAATGGGTTAAGCCGCCGAGTAGTCGAGTTCCAACTCGTTGATTTGGGTCTCGAAGTGTTCCGCCACTTGGCGGACCAGATACTTGGCCAACGCGATCCTGCTTTTGGCCGCGATAATCGTCGCCGACACCGCCTCTCGATCCTCGTGGCAGTCTTGCGGATCGCGCCGCGTCTCCGGTGAGTAGCAACCGCTCGACATGAACTCGATTTCAATTTCGAGCTGTTCATCCTTGAGTGCTGGACCGAACAGTCCGGCGATTCCCGCGAGGCACTTCAATTCGGTGCCATCCGCGCTGGTGAACACAAACGCCCCATCGCTCCATTGGATCGACCAGTCGTACAACGTGATCGTGCCTCGCACGTTTCTCCATCGCTTTGTCATTTCGCACCTCACTAGGTTTAGGATTGTCGTTTCTATCGTTCCCTTTTCGGCACTGTTCTATTGTTCATTTATCGGAATAGACTGCAATAGACAAGCAGCCGGAAACGGAATAATTACTGAGATTCTTTTTGGAGAACGACCAGCATCGACCGCACATCGGTGCCGGATTCTTTGAACGTCCCAGCGGATAGATGCGTCTCGCTCGTGAACTTCAGACCGTGGTGGCTCGGATGATTCACGAACTCACGAAAGGCCGCCGCCTTGATCGTGCTGTGGAAGGTGTAGGCGGGCGACATCACCGCCACCAGCCGGCCCAGCGGCTTGAGGAAGCGATAAGCGTGGAGAACGTGATCGATGTCAGCCAAGTTGGCGAACGGCGGATTCATTACCACCGCGTCATAGACCGGTTCTTCCTCCGGCTCCAGGTCGAGGAAGTCGCAGCAGACCGTGCGAAAGCCTTCGTCGCGCAGCTTCTTCGCCCGTACTTCGTGGACTTCCACACAATCGACCACTGCGTCAGCCTCGAAAGCGGCCAGCGCGATCGCGCCTTCTCCCGCCGAAGGTTCGAGCACGCGGTCGCCATTGCGGATGTTGGCCACCACCACCATTTGCCTCGCCAACTCCAACGGCGTCGCGTAGAACTGATAGGCTTTCTTCTCGTCGACGAACTTTCCCGCGTCCACCGCATCCCGCAACAGGTTCAGGTAGTCGCCCTGGAATACATGCGCCCCTGCATTGCGGTGCCACTTGCCACCGTAGTTTTCGAGGATCTTGCTCACCTTCTGATAGAGCTTGCGCTCGAGTTGGCTTTTGAGCACAATCCGGTTCGTTTCGTAATCCCAAGTGGTGTAATTCGCCGAGCGGAGCACGTCCAGTACTTCATCGGGAATGGCGCGGGCATGTTTGGTCAGGTTCATCGATGGACTCACTAGGTTTAGGTTTGAGGAAAGTCACTGGCTCACTTGTCGCCCCACGGCAACTTCCAGGCGTCTGCGCAAGTCGGGCCATAGCCGACCGCCAGACTCCGCTCATCGGACAGCGGCCGCCGGCAGAACGAACAACGTCCGGTCGTCTTGCCGCATTGCGCCGCGATCCCCGCCGGATCGGCCGCGAACAACTTCAGGAAGCCAGTCACTTGCTCGGTGCAATACTTGCTCGGCTCGAACCGACCATCACCATGGATGCGGCCATACCAAATGCCACCGCCCCGCGCCCCGTTCGTGACATAGATGCAACCGGCATATTGCGACTTGCTGCCCGCGACGTAACATTCCAGCGGGCAGTCCTCGAACGGAAACGTGATCCGCGGACTCTTGAGCTTCTCGCCAGCCCCTTTGATCAGCGCGACGATCGGCGAGAAATCCCCCTCTGCAAACTGCCGAGAAACTTCCCCGCCAAACCGATGTTCGTTGGCCAGTCTATGCGCCCAATTGGCTTGGCTGTCCGTGAAACTGCCATAGCGAGCCAGTTTCTCGACTAATGATTGAGCGAAGCTATTTGTGGTCATTTTTCGCAGTTCGGAGACGGCCTCCGCGTCGCTCATCTTGCGTTCGGTTTGCAGGGTAGTGGTCATGTCGAGTTCCTTGGCTAGGTTTGAGGAAGGGGGCGGCCGCAAGTGTAAATTGCAACCGCCCTCGCGGTCACGTCATTAGCTCAGGTAGCAAGTGATCTCGAAGCGACCGGACGGCATCCGATACCACGAAAAGCACAGCCAGCTATTGTCGATCACCTCGCCATTTTCGATCGCTCGTAAATCGAAGTTGCGGCGATATGTTTCTTGATAGTCATCCCAGGAAATTGCCTCCGCGATCTCCAGACCATATTCACTCAGGATCGCATTCAGTTCTTGAATCGCGCCGCTGGGCTTGTCCCACATCGTCGCGATCCCGCAAATCCTGTCGCGAAGTTGTCGAGCAGTGGCGGTGGCAGATTGAACGGTCATGATTTTGTCTCCCTGGTTGCTTTAGCATTCCCTTTGCGGCATGGTTCTATTATACTGTTATCGGAATAGATTTAAAGGGACAGTGGGCCGAAAACGGAATAATTATCGAGAAAAAAACGGGCCGAAGAATTCGACCCGTTGGCGAGAATTGTGTCTGCTATTCGTCTTTAGCCCATTCGGGATTGCCAGACGTGCGCGGCACCTTCTTGAACTCAGCAACTTCCTCGCGGCTGGCAACCCAGCACTTGGGTCCGATCGCCACACCGAGCCGCCCCTCAGTACAGAACACTCGCACGCGGCGCTCGGATAAGCCTAGCGCCTTGGCCATCTCGGTCACATTCATTAGCTTGTTCGCCAGTTCTTGTGTGTGGGCTTGCGCCTTCTTCAGTCGGGCATTCGCTGCTGCGTCGGCCATGTCGAAATCTCCAGGGAATTGTTGGCAATCCCTGTAATTGTTCCGTTGTCGGCCCTGTCTGTCAACGTCGCTCCGCCGTCTCGTGATCGTTTTCATCGCTCTCTCGTCCGTCTGTAGGGAATAAGTCCGCCTGTCCTGGGAGTAGGTGCAGACCGGAAAATAGCTTTCCTTGGCGCTGCTTTGGTTGCGGCCCATTCACAACTCGCACGAGCTTGGGCTTCGGGGAATTACTCCCCAATACAAAGTCCTCGTCGTTCATGGCAATTTAGTTTCCGGTGGTCATTCCCAAGGAGCTGACGTTTCCAGCCACCGCTCCAAACCGTTCTTCATGTTTTCCAACGCCATGAGCTGCTTCTCCGAAACTCGTCGGCTCTTGGTGATCGTGGTTAGCATCTCGCTGGCTTTCGCACTGACACTGTCGGCGTACTCCACGCCCTCGGTTGGTACGCTGCATGCGTTATCGATGATGAAGGTGGCCATCTCGATCGCGTCCTGGACATCCGCCGGCAAGCTGCTCTTGGCGGATTTGGTTTCCGGCGGTGGCGGTGGTAACAGGCAGGCGGGAGTTCCAGGCATCCGCATCGCCGCCGCCTTGTGGAGTTGATCCCAAAAGATCGTCTTGCTCCGCGCGCTGGGTAGGCTCTCGACTTCCGCGAGAATCAGCCTCGCCACCTGCCCCAATAACTCCCGCGCCGCTTTGGTCTCCGCGGCGTTTTGTTCGATTGACATGACAGACATTCCTATGCTTGAGGTTTATTCTGATCGAGACGATCATGGCCTTGGTTGTCTAACTCCTCGAAAGCGGCGATGGTCCCGTGCGTTCCCATTCCTGTGCGGACATGGCCCTCGGACTCAATGCACACCGTATACTCAGCATGCTGCCGATCGACGCGCGTGATTTCGCCATCGCATCGCTTACCCCGATATGAAATCGACACCTTAGTTTCAACGGCAAGGCGTGGCTGGATGTCGTTATCCTTCACCCACTGAATGACCGCCTTGCGATGCAGTGCGTACATCATCATTTCAGCCTGGCCAAGTATGTCGACCAGATCGCTATCAGCGTCCCAGTACTTGTCCTTCTCAAGTGTGCGGGACAGCTTGTACCCATCCAGTTCCGGCGAGTTGTCGTCGAGCGTGTAGAGCAGATCGTCCTCAATCTCTTGCATCTCTTTGTCGGTGAAGTTGCTATTGTTGTTTTGCCAGCGATGGACCGACTTGGCGAGTTCTTTAGCGGTCGCATGTAGCATGTCATCGGAATAGCGAGTTGGTCGTGGTCGGCTGAAAGGTATCAGTTGTTTTTGCGTGGCCATGATCTGGCTCCTTGGGTTGTGGCGGGTTTCGTTTGAAGTATCGCAGCAGCCCTTGCCGATCCTCGTCGGCTTCCGCCTTCGTGCGGTACGGGCCATTTTCAGGACAATTAGCGGCGGGCAGACCAACGATCCACCAGCCATCTTCGCGCCTCGTGAGCGTGAGGTCAGGGAGCATCGGACCCGCCTTCCTCGGCTAGGAGGCTTTGCGCCACCGCCTGCGCCGCTGGCTCCGCCGCGTAGTTGCCGACGATCGCGCAAATGTCAATCAAACCCAGCGCAAACGTCTGTCTTGGCTCGCACGATTCTTCGGTCCAGGTCGTCACGTCGTGGGAGAAGTGTGGATCGACGCAATTGCATTCGCTCACTTCCTCGATGTGGTCATGCTTCGAGCCGTAGTGGCCACTGGCAATCATCTCTTGCAGAGCGACGATCATCGCTTCGGCGATGGGTCGCAGGATATTGGCTTTGTCGTTGGTCACATTTTCCTCTCTAGGTAGCGGTCATAGTGTTCCTTTGCCGTTTTCGGACACCAGCCGATGGCGCGGCCAATGCTGGCCCACGACTCGCCCTGCACAAGCATCTGCTCGATCTTGGGAATATGCCCCTGGGCCACCAATCCAAAGCGAACAGGCGCGTTGTCGAGGATCGCCTGCAACTCGTCGTCGGTCATGACGAATAGCCCTCCGCTTTAGCGATGGCGTCATGGACCCAATCGAATGATTCATCCTCAGTGTCGCCGATGACTCGCAAGAGTTGCTTGCAAGCACCAAGCAAGTTCGGCGCAGCGTCTTGTTTACGCAGACGAGCAACATCGTCGATGGGCCACGCCTCCACGAGCAGTGCGACCTGGGCTAGATGTTCGCGAACTTCTTCGGCCGTGCTGCCGACCAGACGATCAGGATAGTGCTTGCACAGAACATTCATGAAATCGCCGAACAGATCGCAACTAATGCCAGCCATGGAAACCTCCAGAAAGAAACAAATCGGACGCTCGGAATCGCTTTCGATCAATCATCCAGATCGACGTTCTTCACAACCAGCGCGTCGCCAACGATAAAGTCGTCGCCAGGATAATACAGGCGAAAGAGCTTCGTCGCATTGTTGTTCAGCGGCAAGGCTTTGCACTTGCCATCCTCATTGATCACGAGCGTCAGTTCCTCACCAAGCGACACCATTTCGATGAAACCATCAACGTAGCCCTGCATTTCCTTGAGCGTGAAAAAACGGCCAGCAGGATTGATCTCGACTTCCGCTCCGTCTGCTTTGAGATGAAGCGCCCTCATTTCGACTTTAGCAACCATGGAATCCTCACTAGGTTTAGGTGGCGACTGGCTCGGTCAGCCCGAGCCGCGCCAGTTCGTTCGTGACTTTCTTGACTGCCGCGTGGTAAGCGAACACGCCTTCGATGTTGATGAAGTTCTCGTCGCTAGTGATCTGCTGGATTTGCTCCGGCAATGCCCTAGCGCCTTGGCCGATGCCGTCGATGTCCACCTTCTTGTCTCCCATGGCGTAACAAGTGCGGAAGATGGTGCGATAAAACCAGCCCGACACCGAGTTGACCGTTCCGCTGATGTCGAGCGGGTCTTGTGTCCGCTTTAGGCACACGCTGATCATGCCAGCTTGTTCACGCCAGCCATCCCAGCGATTGTTCTTGACATGTCGGTAGGCCCACAGCTCGACCCGATAGTCGGCCGCTTCGAGCAAGTAGGTCAGCGCCAGCGCTGCCGCTCCCCGCCATAGCATGTCGTCCGCAGAGATCCGCGACTGAGCGCCAATATCCACCAGGATCGTGGCGTTCGTTGGCCCCTTGGTGTTCTGGCGGCGACTCTCGCGCCAGAACGGTTGACCACTCCGCAAGCGGTCGTAACAAATCTCGTCGCCCCCCGCCTCATCCCACCGCAAGCGGCGTCGGCGACTCACGGGCCGTTGAATTTGCGTGTCCTGGAGCTGCTCCAGCATTCGATCGACCACCCGCAGCCCGTGATCCCATGTTTGATCGCAAGCCCGCCGTGCGGCTGCGTAGTTGGGGAGGTCGGCACGTCCGAGCCATTCCTGACGATCGTCGAGGTCCGGCCGCCGACTCATCGGCATCGCATCCGCCGCGTCGCACATCTCGGTGACGGACTCGAAAGAGAAATGGTCGTAATCGTAGTGAGCGAAAGTCTGCATGATTCATCTCTTTCGTTCCGTTATTGGTCTCGTATTCTTCTATTATACTTTTATCGGAATAGAATTCAAGAAAGGAGCAGCCGAATTCGGAATAATTATCGGATTAGAAGTCCGCCAGCCCTTGCAACCGCATCACGGCTAGGACGTGACTGCACTTGCACTCCATCCCTTCACGGGTCCGACCATAGGTGCAATCACACTGGTAGAAGCCCACTGCCGGTTTGAACTCAATATTGAAATGGAAGTTCTTGCGACCCAGCGGATGTACCCGCCAGTGGTTCGCGTGATCCCCAGCGACCGCCAGGTGCTCGCGGGCCTTAGCCTCCAGGCTCGTGAACTTCCGCGTGCCTGATCCACCACCCGAATTGGCAAAGGTGTTGTCCTCCTTCGTCACGGGCAAAATCCCCAGGTCGACAGCCGTGTAATACTTCACCCCAAACTGCCAGTTCCGGCAGGTGGTGAACGATCGAGGATAACCACCGTAGCCATCGGGTAGCGCGGGGATCTCCAGCATCTTCAGGTTCTCGACTTCGACCACGAAACCCAGCGGACTGTGAACCACCGCAGCATCGCCTGGTGAGTGAACCCCAACCAAATGGAAGTTCTTGTCATACCCTTCATTGCTGACGCCACATAAATACAGATGCTTCCAGGCCGGCGACTCATCCATCACGATGGCCTTGTTGAACTCCAGCCGCTCGGCGTGAATCTTGCGACCCCGCTCCCCCAGCAGCCCAGGCTGACAATGCTTGGTGATGTCGAAATCGTTGACATACATCGACCAGAAATAACGCATGAAGTCGGTCATGCTCCGCCGTTTGGCGTGAACGAACACGCGCGGATGATCCTGGCTTTCCTTGTTGAACAATGCCGCCTTGCTCATATTTCGCATTCCTTCACGAGGTTCATGTTTCGGAGACTTTGCTTAATGAAGCCGATCGCCGACTCATGCGAGAATATTCTCTCCACAACGATCCGCCGCTCGTCATTGGTGATCAAGTCCAAGTCACTCGATTGGGCCTGTACCACCGGACCGAGACTCATGTCCAGATACCGACGACTCAGCGAAGGCACGCGAAAGAATACCGTGCGATAGAACCAACCCGACACGCTAGACACCAGCGTGCTCGTGTCGAGCGGATCTTGCGGACGCTTCAAGCAGACCGCGTTCATGCCCGCCATCGCATTGTCGTACCGCTGATTGCACTTCTCGTAGGCCCACAGCTCGACCCGATAGTCGGCCTCTTCCAGCAGCTTCGCTAGCACAATCGCCGCCGCGCCACGCCAAAGAATCTCTCCAGCATCAACTCCACACATGGTACAAACGTCGGTCAGAATCGTTACCGTCGTTGGCCCCGAAGTCACTTGCCGCCGGCTCTCACGCCAGAACGGTTGACCACTCCGCAAGCGGTCGTAGCAGATTTCATCACCATTGGACTCGTCCCACCGCAACCGACGACGACGACTCTTGGGCTTGGGTAGATTCGCCTCGCCGAGATTGCTCAGCATTCGATCCACCACGCTTAGTCCCTCTGGCCATTCACGACGCGAAGCCTGAACCACGCCATCCCAGGAACCAAGATCTCGACGGCCCGTAAAATTAGCACTACGGGAGCTGTCCAATGAAGCGACGTAGCGCGCCTGGTTGGCCATCGTCAGCATATCCTCTAGGTCATCGTAGAGCCGATATTCGCAATTGTTTTGTTCGATGTATCGCATATTTGTGAATTGTGAGAGAGGAGAAAGCGAGGGGCGGGACCGGAACAACCGGCCCCGCCCAGGAGAAAGCCGACTACAAGCCGACCTTGCGTTTCTCATCGTCGCGCCAGCCTTGCGTGAGCTGGCCCATGATCCATTCATCCGACAGGCCACCAGCATTCGCCAGGGCGGCATCCTTGATGAAGCGAGTGCTGACGCAGCGCTCCAGTCGGTTGGCCATCACCTTATCGCGGACGGCCCAAATCTTATTCAGCAGTACCGTGTTGGGGAGCAACTGCTTTTCGAGGTGCCGGTCATAATCCATCGGCACCGTTCCCATACGGAAGCGATCCAGCGACGACTCATCGAGCTGAGTTCGGCCAACGTACTGGCGATCCGCTCCGCGACCATAGGTATTGGCGGCCGCGATGCAGATGAAGTCGGCGTGCCGCATGGCGACCGGCTGGCCAGGACGATTCGGCACCGGACAGCGACCGTTGGCGAGAGCCTGATTGATGATCAGCAGTACATTGGGATCGCAGGCGTCCAATTCGTCGAGCAGGAACACACCGCCATTCTCGTAGCATTCGAGAAACTCGGTTGTCACAAACTCGAACTGGCCCTGCTCGCCTCGCGGCACCAAGCGACCAGTGAGTTGCGATTCGCTCATGCCGGCGGTGCAACTGATCGAGCCAAATCGCAAGCTGAGGGCTTCGGCAACTTGATGAGCCAAGTGGCTCTTGCCGCAGCCAGCGGGACCAGGGAGGAAGATGTTGAACCGCAATCCAACCAACTTGAGCACTTGCTCGAAGGCCGGATGCGTGCCACCCTTGATCTCGACCTTGCGGTCCCCCTGGCGGATCTCAATGACCTTCGGTGGCATCTTGGCCAGCTCTTCGATCTTGGTGAGCAAGCCGTCGATGCGGCCCATGATCGGGGCATTGCCAGCCGAGATTTCCTTGAGCAGACGGGATTGCATCCGAATCTCGACTTGCTGATCCTCGGACTGGGCGATGGCCCGCACTGCTCCCGAATCGACTCCGGCTCGGCTAGTGCTCGTGGCGCGCGGTTCGCTCAGTGAGATGGCACAAGAAGGATGAACCCAATGCGACCGCTTAACGCCTTTGACTTGAAGCAGCTCGGTTAGCGTTCCCTTGGCGATCTTCTCGCCACAGCAGACGCAGTAGGAATCGATGCTGATCCGCTTGGTCTTGCCAGGCCGCTCGTAACCAAAGTCATCAGACTTAGTGATTGGTTGTGGTTTGACTTCCGGTTGTGGCTCCGGCTTGGCTGGCAGTTTGACTTCGACTTTCGGCGGTGCCACCTCGGGACGCTCCAACACAGCGGTCGAGCTACTGTTGCTGCCATTGCTGTTTTGACAGGCTTGATTGAGAAGTTCTTCGAGTCGCATTGTCTTTCCCCGCAATCACTAGGTTTAGGATTTTCTCGCCGTTCCGTTGTTGGAACTATTCTATTGTACTTTTATCGGAATAGAATTCAAGAGAGGAGCAGCCGAATTCGGAATAATAATCAGGAATTTTCCGGCGAATCAAAAGGTTCGCAGCAACTACCGCGCAAAAAGAAGGCCATGCACGATTCCGAGCATGGCCTTCCAAACCTAGCGAACACCACCGCGACGATTAGCGAATGAAGAACACTCCAGAAGTACCAACACCGCAATGCGGTTGGACGCCAAACGTCTGCACTCCGAACGATTGCACGCCAAACGATTGCACCGGCACAAAAGCCGGATGAACCGCCCGTACTCGCACCGATTGCACTTGGACCTGGCGCACCGCCACCGGCCCACGCGACACAGAGCGACTTCGCGACACGGCAGCCTCAGCGGGTAAGACGCAGAGCGCCAACGCCACCAAAGCCATCGCGACCGCCAAACCAAAACCTTTCACGGAATCACCTTCCTTTCCACAAAAACACACGAACCACAAATAGAACCGAGGAACTGACCAGAGCGCGACGACTACTTCAGCCGCCGCAATTGTTCGTATCGCAGCACCAGTGCCGACAGCTCGCTCGGCGAAAGGGTGCCTGGCTTGTCTTGGACACGCGGCATACGCTTGTCGGGGTCCAGCGTGCTGACGCGAGCGACAATCCTCTCCATCATCGCCGCGTCGAGCACGCCAGATTTCGTGAGGTCCAAACCACCTTTGGGGTTTACGGGACCGTGGCAGTTCGCACAGCGACTTGTGAGCACCGTCACATAATCGGTGGGACCGGCCAGCGACATACCCTCGCCCTCAGCGGCCGGCACCGGCGTCGCCGGATCGAAAGTCACTTGGCCGTTCTGGACCGTCGCGCGGAAGCTAAACGATTGCGGCTGCGTTGCCGACGATTTTGCCGCTTCAAGCACTTGAGCAGCCGCTTGAATCTTGGCTACCTCCGTCTGTCCAGCGAGTTGCTGAGATAACAATGAGGTGCCAGTGGCTTGAAAATCGGAGAAGCCTTGTCCCGCTAACTGCTGCGCCGTATCGAGATACTTGGACGCCTGCGCCAGGTAGCGATCAGGGTCGATAAAGTTCCCCAGCGAAGCCGCCTGATAACCGTAAGACTGCCCTTGCGAGTAGCCATACACCGTCGCCCCTTGGGCCGCGATGGGATTCGGATAGACGTTCGTGACCACCACCGTTTGCGGCTGCACCGCTGCCGCTACCACCGCCACATTGTGATGAGCTGGAGCAAAACGGCACTTGGTACCAAAGAGTCCACACCGATTGCACGCGCTCGCCTCACTGACCAACAGGCTTACCACTAAAGCCACCGCCAAACCCAACCAGGGCCAGCCATTTCGTTTCGACATTTGAACCTCCGTGTGAAGCATCCAGTATTTCGCGCTGAACACTTCAGCGTCGAGTGTTTTCTACGGTTTAATTTCGCCCCGCGTGATCCGCACGCGATGCAGCATGTCCACATAGACACGCTCGAAGTCGCTCCGCCGTACCGCCTTCCCCGCCTTCATTGCCGCAATCGTGAAGTCCTCGAAAGCCGCTGGTTGGCCATCCACCACCGCTTGCGTCCCCGTGGGTGGCAGCATCGCGTTGAGCATCACCACCGCTTCCTTCTCTTCCACGCGAATGCCAAGTTCGAGCAGCGCCCGTTGCGGCGTGATCTTGGCGTACCGCCAATCGCCAAACATCTCGGCCACCAGCTCGCTCGCCTCTTTCACTTCCAAGCCCTTGCTGGCCGCGAATACCGCATCGGCGTATTTGATCCGCCCGTTCTTGAGCTTCGTCTGAAAGTTGCCCGCGTAGAGCGAGGCCAGTCGATCGACGTTCTCCCGCCGCTCTTTATCGAGCGCCCCCAGGTCGTCGAAGATGTCCAGCGGCAACCGCCCGCCCGTGAGCTTCAGCGCGTCGCCCACGTCGTTCTCGCACGGCTGCAAGCCACCGCTGGACGCATGGCAGCGAATGCACGAAATCGCCCCCTGGAGCACGCGCGTATGCGGTCTGGGGATCTCGTGATCGGCGACCAAATTCGGCGGCGCACTATCCACAAGCTGGCCAGTGTTGTTGGTGATCGCGAAGCCGTGCAAACCGTTGGGACGTTCAAAGATGATCTCGCGACCGCGATCAAAGAACGCCAGCAAGTTGTAGAGCGGGTGCCGCTCCGGCGACACATCCTCATCGAAGATGTCATGCGTGACCCAGTAATCGCCAATCGCCCCTTGGCCCACATCCACCCGCCGCGCCTTAGCTGTGACTTCGGACTCAATGATGCCTACCCGCCGGTCGCCATTGACCCGCTTGGAGAGTTCCACATCGGCCCCCACGGTCGCCAACAAAGCCGCCTCCGCGGTGCCTTGCTTGGGCGCTCGCTCGTACTGCATGAAATCGTAGTAACGGCCACCCTCGGTCGTGGTCAGCGCCTTGGCTTGAAACCAATCCAATCGCAGGATCGGAGCCGCCGCACCCGTCGCCTGGGCCAGCAGCACCATCTTGTCTTGGTCGAGGTGCGGACCCAGCACCGCCGCCCGCAAATTACTGTTCTGCTTGGGGACGTGGAAGTAAGGATCGTCAAGCGCCAGCCCATCCCACACCGTGATGAGTCGGGCTAGCTGCTCATCCTTGGGAGCGAGCCGCCGCAAGTCGTAGCGCACCAGCCAACCACCAGCGGAGACTTCTGGAAGCTGGATCGTCGCCGCCTGGCTCACCGCCGAGTTGACCGCGAACGAATTGGCTTGCTGCCATTGCTTGGTTCCCCACGGCGGAATCCAGAGCCAGCGATAATACTTGCGATCCGCATCCGGCAGCGCCGCCGCATCCGCAATCACCCAACCAACCGCATCGTTGGGAGTCGGCACCAACGTATGCGGTGGCAGCTCCGCCGGAGCTACCGCCAAAATTGCAGCACAAATAAGTGACACCATGACCAGCTTCCCGCTTGGTTGTGGTTAAGCGACCTTCCCACCAGGAACGAACACCCAAATGCCACCAGGCACAGGGATCGGCGCGACAGGGCCAGGAACGTCCGGCTTGACTTCCGCCTCGCTGGCCAAACGACGTGGATCGATCAAGCCATACTGCCCCTTGGGGACGCTCGTCCGCTTGAGCAGCGTGATCATTTCGGCGACGTTCCCGATGGGAGCTGAGCGACTCGCGTGCGCCGCGTAAGCCAGCACACCCACACCACACGCCAACGGCGTCGCCATCGACGTGCCAGTCATTTCGCCGTACTTCCCGCCTGGAATCGTCGAAAGCACTTTGAAGCCCGGCGCGAGGATGTCCAACTCCGGCCCGCGACTCGTGAAGTTGGTGAGATTGCCATCCTTATCGACGGCCCCAACGGCCACCACTTCATTCCAAGCCGCCGGATAGTTCACCGGCCCGCCGTCATTACCCGCGGCGCAGAAAATGAACGCTCCGCTTTGCGCGATCTCGGCAAACAGTTTGTGGAGCCACTCGCTCATGCGTCCACCACCCAGCGATAGCGAGAAGAAACGAGCGCCGTGGTCAAAAGCCCATTTCATGCCTTGACCAATCGACTGATCGTTGCCCGCCCCGTTGTCGCCCAACACTTTCGCACAGAGCAACCGCGACTCGTAAGCCACGCCTCGCACACCCACGTCATTCGCTTTGGCCGCAATGGCCCCGGCGCAATGAGTTCCGTGAGCGACCAAGTCTTTGTGGCCAAACCGCGAGCCGGTGAAATCCGCCACATCAAGAATCTGGCCATCCAAATCAGGATGCGCGTCATCCACGCCCGTATCGAGCACCGCCACTTTAACCGGCTCGCCTTTGATACTGCCCGCCGTCAACTTCCAGAGTTCCGGCAAGCCGAGAAAGTTCGCCGACCAATCGAGCACTTCCGACAGCGGCGTCGTGCATTCGCTGATCGACCAATCCGGCGGCAAGCGGTAAATAGGGTCCATGTTTTCCGACTCCATTCAGAAAGAGGCTCCTGGCGGCATATTGTTTCAGCAACACCGCCAGGAGCGCAGGTTTAGAAGCAACGTCCGTTTTCGTTGCTTACTT
The DNA here is from genome assembly GCA_041752355.1 of Pirellulaceae bacterium. Taxonomy (GTDB): domain Bacteria; phylum Planctomycetota; class Planctomycetia; order Pirellulales; family Pirellulaceae; genus JAEZGD01. The sequence continues at coordinate 43,317 of JBGSHH010000468.1, forward strand.
CAAAAGAGTAACCAGGACAGGCAACAGCGGCCCAATGATCTCGAACAGTTTCTTGAATCGCGATCCGTCAAACGCACAGACCGTGATGTCTTGGCCATGCGAACTGGCAATCGCTTGGCTCAATGCCAACTCCGCCGCCGCGACCGCTTCCTCCGGCTTGACATCCAAAGCCGTCGTCGGCTTCAGGTCGATCAAGCTACCCAGGATCGGCAGCAAGGAGTCGCCGAGAGACTTGATAGCCGCCCACTTGTCGGCCACCGTCGCAGCGCTGACGATCTGCTCGGCCAGCGAAAGCAGGTCGGGAATCAGCATCGCATACGGCAGCAACGCTTGTAGAAATTGCAGGTACGAAATCTTCATGGGACCGTCGAACTCCGAAAGGTAAGAGGAACTAACCAACAGCGGAAGCCATGCTAGGAATCGACCGCCTCCAGCGTCAAATCGCTATCGCAATGTCACCTTGCCACGCTTCACGAGAAACCGCTCCGGCTCCCGACCCAACACAATTTTGATTCCATGCGCGGGCCGCCCCGTGACCTCCGACAACTGTTCAATCGTCAGCGCCCCGTGTTCCTCCAGGCATTGCGCAATCACTTTCGTCACGACCTTTCTCTCCGGCTGCTGCCCGCGCGGTGGCGGAATATGTTTGCTCGTCAGCGCCTCGACCGCCTTCCGCAGCAACCGCAAGCCTTTGATTTCCGACTTGTACGACTTCCGATCAACCTGCCGCCTGCGCCGCATGTTCGCCATCGCCACATCGATCGCCGCGATGGTCTCCGGTGTGGACTCGCAGAATTTGGTAATCAGGTCCAAGCTCCCGCTCGCCGCCTGGTCGCCTCCCGCTTCATCTGGCGCGGTCGTGAACACAACGGGTTGTGGCATGTGGATGTCTCCTTCTTTGATCCTGGCGCGAATGCGGCCGAGTAGAGACGCATGCGATTGGCTGACTCGCGACTCGCTCATGCCGAGCTGCTCGCCAATTTCCCGCATCGTGATTTCATCAACGTAGAGGCCGAGCACGATCATCCGCTCTTGTGGCGACAAGCCGCGCAGGTACGGCTGCAAGTTTTCCAATTGCCGCCGCGCGACGATTCGCTCATGCTCGCTGGCCACCGCCTCATCGCCAGGATGGGAAGGATCGTCGCTCTCCCCGCGTTGTGGCTCAATGGTTTGCCGGCAATGGATCCGGTTGTTTTTCTGCCCGCGCGGATTGTGGATCAAGCCACCTTTCTCGCGGCAGTAGGCGAGCATGTGGCCACGCACGCGCATGACCGCGAACGTGCGGAACTTCCGCCCGCCATCGGCGACGAATCGCTCGACCGCCTGCATTAGTCCCAGCATCCCCTCTTGGACAAGATCATCCACGGGCGTTTGCGGCGACTGGAATTTCATCGCCAGAGAATAGACCCACCGCTGAAGCCGCTTGCAAAGCAGATCCGCCGCAACTTCATCGCCCGCTTGCGCGGCCGCGACCAAATCTTCCTCGCTCTGTTGTGCGGTCGTAATCATGGCAGCATCCGTGTGCCAGGTGGACTTGTGACGATGCTGAGCGTTATGCCGCCCAACCGCCAGCAGCGTCAACCTTCCTGAATGCGTAGCACCACACCCAGGGGTTCGCGTCCCAGGACTCTTTGCCGTTGATGGATTCCCACAGCAACCGGAAACCGCAGCGATAACTATTGGGCATCCGCTCGTCCCGCCCCTTATCGCCCACCCGCGCGGAAATGAGGAACTTTTTCGCCACACCTTCCGCCGCCGCGTCCGCCTCACTGATGCTCTGCGCCCGCTCGACGCGAACGCTAGTGATCTCCAACAGAAACCGCGAAGCCCACCGCGGCATGAACATCTTATTGAGCGACCGGCCATCTTCGCGGCCAGGATGGTCGGCGGTGTAGTAGCAGTTGCGTTTGAACCAATCGCGAGCATCCTTATCGGCATTCACAAACGTCGGCCATTTGTACTGGCCATTCTTGCCGACGATGCCTTGCGTGATTTGCCGCACGCCCTCGCGGACCCACAACCGATCGCCAACTTCCCGCCGAGGATAAACCCGCTCGCGCGTCCAGTGGTCAGCCTCTTGTGGATCATCGGGATGCGGCCTAGTGGGAATGTGGAGATAACCATTATCCGCAAAGGCTTTGGCCCACACATCAGCCGGCACCTTGGACTCGTCAAACTCAAGCTGGTCCCAATCCGAGCATTGAGTGATCGAGTTGCCTCGCGACACGATGCGCCTCGTTTGCGACTTGTAATCGTCGCGAATGGCGCAGACCATCCCGTCCGAGAACATGATGGGAATGTCAGACATGATCTAACTCCACGCGGGGAAACTTATTGTGAACGACGCCATCGAGCTGGCGACCAGCTTCGACTTTGCCAACGCGAAGCATAGGGAAGCTGGTGTCATCTGGATTCGGCGACGATGAAACCGCCCCCGACTGCTCGACAAAGATGCGATCCTTGGTCGCCACACCCCGCATGTCCCAATCAGACACTTCGCCGAATGGTCGATACTCGCCCCATTGTTTGAACAGGAACGGAACGCCAGTCGCTTGGCATTGATCGCGCAGCGACCGCACCCAATCAGGGTGCATCGGTCGCGAGTGATGGCCAGATTCACCGCCCACGATTACCCAATCGATGCGGAAATGTGCGTTGTAGTAAGGCAACTGATCCGCCGCGACCTGCGACTTTGCAATCGATGGGAAGTAATTCGCCAAGCTCACCTCCCCCAGCAGCGGCTCCGCACTCAGGAACAGCACCGGCGACAAGTCACGGCAAGCAAGCAGGTGCGGCACATTGCCATCCGCCGTCGCCTGCTCGCTGATCGAAGTGCCAAGCCACAGGTTACGCCGTTTGATGATCCGCCTCCCATCGCCTTCGTTCTGGCTCACATGGCCAGCCACTTTCTCAAGCGAGTAAGGCACGAGCATCCGGCGTATATTTTCAGGCCGCTTGGTAAGCACGAGCCAATCGAGATTCGGCGTGGCATCAATCAGCTTGAACAGCTCGCGCCGCACATGCTCCATCGAAGCCCATTCCATCCGCTGCTTGAACCGACCACATTGGCACGATTCTTGATCGCTCGCCGCGTCGCCGGCGTGCAATGCTCCGCAGGTACAACAGACCAATAGTTGATTGCCCTTGTGATCCAAGATCGCCCCTCGCCAATCCTCGAACACATCCGCCAGCGATGCGCAGAACACGCGAGGCCGGTTCTTTTGTGGGCAGGCATCCGAGTGATCGCCGTTGGCGCAGTCGAACGTCCGCAGGCATTCCGCTTGTTTGTTCCACTTCAGCGGCTTGGCCCAATTCGCCGCCGACGTTTTGATCCGCGTCCCACCAGCTCCCCACTTCGCGCCACCCGTCCGCTTGGCGAACGCCTCGGCGTAGCAATGCGTACAACCTGGAGCCACCTTCTCGCAGCCAATCCAGGGATTGAACGTGTGCGTTGTCCACTCGATCTTGCTGTTCTCGGCCATGCTTCAATTCCTCGCGATAGATTCCAACTCGGCCAGCCTGCGCAAGCCAATGTGCCACCAATCGCGACTAGCAAAGCAAGCCGCCGCGATACACTTATCGAACTCCGACAACTCGACACAATCGCCAAGGCTCCCAACTTCAGCGATGCGATTGATGGATGCGATCACCGCCTCTTGGGCTTTCGCCTCATCGCCATCGTGCGTGTCGAGGACTTCGCGGACCCACACCGCCTCGGCCTTGCCAAACTCACCGATGTACTTACGAAACATCGTTGCGCCCCCTTTTGTTGTGTTCCTTGTCGTTGATGATTTTTTTGCGGACCTGCTGCTCCGGCGTCGGCCCACGATCTCCCTTGCGTGTGTTGCAAACAATGCAAGCCGCCACTTCGTTCTCAAAGCCACGCTTGCCACCCTTCGAGAGCGGCAGTAGGTGGTCGATGTTCATTTCATGGAACATCGGAGTTTTGCCGCACAGGAAGCATTGGCCGTCTTGCGACTTAATCAACTGCGTCAGCCGGCGAATGTATCGTGATACCTTCTGCTGCTTGCGCTTTTCCCGCTTGCGTTGTCGGGAAGTTGGTTCAAAGCTCGGCGTCACTGGATGGTAGTTGTCACCATCCGGCCAGCCCTTGCCGTCAGTTCGTGTGAGATAGCTCATCGTCGTCACTCCATGGCATCCGCCGTCTCGTCACAGAACTCGGCCAGCGACAGCCAAAACATTTCGAGGTAATCGCTCGGCACATTGCCAGCCACCGACTTCAACTCCTCCTTGGCCCGCTCGATTTGCTCATCCACTTGTCGCGACATCGATCAATCCTCCACATGAATCCACGCCGCCCGACGAGCGATCCGATTGACATGCACCCGATGCACGCCAAACCGCTTGGCCACTTCACCACGATCCACGCCAGCCGCGACCAATCGCCGAATCTCGCGGACCTTTTCGTTCGTCAGCTTCGCGCCAGGGTTCTTCTCGCCAGCCGTGTCGCCAACTCGCAGTTCGTAGCGGTACATCGCGATCACCTTTCCCTCGTTTAGTTACGGAATCGGTAGTCCGGCACGTCGCCGCCTTCCAAGTTGTTGACCACCATCGTGGCGACTTGAACCAACGCATTGAGCTGCGAGATGTTCGCCGACTCAATCCGTTCGCTGCCAATCTGCTCCTTGGTGTGGATCGCGAACTCTTCGTGCTGCTCCCGCGTCATTTGCTCGCTGATGAACTTCCGCATCCGCCGCTTGCGCTCGTGCAAATAGTGCGGCTTGGTTATCTCCTTGAACTCTTCCAAGCATTTCTCGACCCGCAATTCCTTGTTTTGGACCTGCACCACTTCCTTGAGCGTGTCCACCCAATCCGCAGGTCCAATCGTCATTTCGCCCTTGCCGGACAAGACGCCCACGCGAATCAAAACGCCTTCCGACTTCTCCACCGACAGGCCGAGCACCTTCACCGCGATGAAGATGGATTTGCCTTCCTGGTCACAACTGCAATCACCAGCCGGCACAAATCCCTTGAGGCCGATGATCGAATCGCCAGCCTCCAACTTCTCGACCAGCTTGGAACGGGAAGAGGTTGGGGTGCGACGGTTTTTGTTAGCGCGCAACTTCCTACGAACTGCCATGGTGGCATTCCTTAAAACGGAGGTGAGAAACGGAGGGAACTAGAATTGCTCGACAGCGATCAAGCCAATGCCGTACGGCGACGGTTCGAGCGTGAAGTCATCGAAACGAGCGCCATGCCGCGACCGCTTGAGTTCAGCGAGGGCTTGGCAAAACACTTGGCGGATTTCGGCATCCGCGTGGATCGTCGCCCGTTGGCGTAGCATCCGACGCCATTGACCCACGGAAGCCGAGAACAGCATCTCGGTGGCCAGCGCGTTGCCGAGGTAGCCCCGCGCCGCTCCGCGAGCTTGTTTGCGAGCGGTGGCCTTGGATACTCCCCGCTCGATGAGCCATTGCTCCAGAGTTTGCACGCAAGACAGATATTGCCGCCTGGCTTCGTCCTTGCAAGGCGTCTCATTGAACTCCGGCGGCTGGTCCCGCTCGCGCTTCCAAAGCGTAATCAACGGATGCTCAATCCACGGCGACTCGCACTCATCGACATACCGCGTGGACCGCTGGCTCACCGCCGTGCGGAATTTGTGGCGGACCAGCTCATGCGAGAAGCCGCGGCTGCCGGAGAGGAAGAGCGTCGCCCAGCGCTCTTCATCGTGCTCCGGTTCAACCTGTCCAAACGACACGTCGTTCGTGACCCTCGCGGCATATTCGATCTCGCCGTAAGATCGCGGGCTGACAATATGCGGAGCCAATTCCGCACCCACCTTTCGTATCGCAAAGTAGGTTGTGGCGCTGCTGTAAATACACAGCTCTTGCGAGATACGTTCCCATTCCACCACGCCGCGCAGGTTGGTCGAGATTCTGATCGCATCGCCCTCACCCGCCCTCGCGAAACTTCCTGGCCGGTTGACCATCCCCAACAACGCCCGCCGAGCAGATTCGCGATGAGGAAACTTTATCTCGACCGTGAAATTGAAATGCTCCCACACCGACCCATGGCCCACCGCCTTGATGTGGTCGTGGTAGCCTTCGGTGTTATCAAGGGAGAAGCTCGGCCGCCCCTTGCCTAGTGAATCGTAGCAAGCTCGCCCACTAAGTTCGCAGAGCTGCTCGGCGGGTGTGCCTTGCATTTGGTCGCCCCGTGGCGTGCCAAGTTCAGGCGGGATATAGACCGTATCGCCGCCGTCATAGACGAGGCGGGCAAGGAGCTGGGACATGATGGACTCGCTAGGTTTAGGTTTGTTGGATCGGTTCAAGCGGCCGCTTCGTGGGGCGGACCGCCTTCTTGCTCAAGCTCCTTGGCCCGTTCAATCGCGTCGATTGATTCACTCAGGTCTTGGAGGAAACTGGCCTTCCCACGCAAGCCACCGCAGAGCAACTTCTTGATCGCGTGCTGCAACCCAGGGTTCGTGACGTTGAACGCCTTTAGCACGCAGTACACATCAACCGTGATGGGCTGACCCTCACCGCGTGGATAAATCGTTCGCAGGTACTTATTGCCGGTGTGATGTTTGTCTGCCATGACTAAGTTGCCCTGTTGTGGTTGAGGAGAGAATTCCTCGTTCAGTTCACTTCGCTTTTTCAAGTAGGCGGCGTGGGCATCTTCTTCGCTATCAAAACGCCCAAGAAAGTAACTTTTTCCTTCATGTCTTATCTGGGCCATCCATTTCTTTTGTTCGGAATGCCAACTGACTCCACGCCTCTCACTAGAGCCTCTGCTCTTGTTGGTGTTGAATTGATTTTGGGATTGTGTGGCCAACCGAAGATTGTCGCGTCGGTTGTCGAGACCGTTGCCGTTTTTGTGATCGACCAACATGCCATCGCTGGCCTTTGCGACTACTCGGTGCATCAAAATCGTCGCCGACTTCGTGGACCGACAAGCGTAGAACTTGCCACCTTTACACTTCAGAACCTTCCATCGCCATCGACTGAGATGCTTCCAATCTTCGTCATCTACGATGGCAACAAATCCCTGAGTCAATTCGATCGTTTTCACGCAGCAGCCTCGCGGTTTTGTATCCGTTGCTCCTCGATCAATTCGGCAATTGGAGGAGGGAACCAATCTGGTCGTTTCATCCACTTGCCATCTTCGCGCCGATGCCCTCCTGGCCCGAACTTCGCCAGATTAGACGCATCGACCGCTTCGAGAATCGGATTGTCGGCGATCCCACAGGCGAGTAGCGTGCCGATAGTTACGACGCTGATGTCGGCACAGCCATCGGCAATCTCTTCCAGGTCGGCATTGCCGTTGTCGATGAACTTCAGGTTGCCAGTGTGGGAGATGTCACGGTCCGCCTTCGTGCCAAACGCATTCGTGTGGTACACCGTCACGCCCAAGGCCCGCACCGTCTCGAAGGCTTCTTCGAGGATGAGCTTGGCCCGCAAGATGCGCGTGTTTGCATTGGGAATCACGGGGGCCAGCGGCAAGTCCTGACCAGCTTTAGCCATGAACTCCGCGATCCGTTGTTGATGTTCGGTCATATCTTTCGTCTGCATGGTTCTCGCTTTCTAAGATGAACGTGTTATCGGAGTGGTGAGTTAGGCCATGAGCTGTTCGTTGAATAGGGCGGACTCCGCCGTCGCGATGTGCGGCGGCGAGTAGTTGTGAATGTCCAACTCGAAGCGGTAGGTATCGCGACCGCACTCGCAATCGCCGTGAATCACTTCCGTGGCGGTCATGCCGCACTTGGTAAGAAACAGGTGACGGGCCAGGTCGCGCTCGCAAACGCGATAGACCAGGTACCGCCGCCGTTGCGTGGAGAGCTTGCCGACGAGCTTGTCGATCAACGCCATGCCAGCCCGCTGGCGGCGCGCAGTGGGCTTGATGGAAATTCGCTCGATCGACAAGAACTTCTTTTCGAGGATATGGACCATGAAGCCAAGTACTTCGTTGTGTGCCTCGATGACATGGCAAATCGTTTGCCGCTGGTGGAACAGCCGTTCGAGGCTCTGCTCCGTCAGCGGTCGATGCGATGCAGCTCTGTCGATCCGCAGGATGCTCGGAATGTCATCCCGCTTGGCCCAGCGGATGTGATAGCCCATGTTGCGACCTCCATGTTTGGGTTTGTCGCAACTTACGTGACGGCGCGCGGCACCGTCGAGAGATACGCCCATTTCATTCCTCTAGGGCAAGAGTCACTAGGTTCAGGAGGCGGCGTTATACCGCAGACTAACGGCGGGAGTCAACGGGGCCGCCGGTGGGATGATCTTAGGCTGAATGAAAACAGTCCCGCCCCGCGCAGGACACGCGGCTGCTGAACCCACCTAGACACTTTAGAACCTGCGCGATCCGCAGATCGATGTACTCATCCAAGGTCAAGCCGATCCCAATTCTCGATCCTCTCAAGTAGCGGCAGAAAAGAGCCAGCACAGCGCTTGCATAGCAAACTATTTCACGTGAGGTGGCCGATTCGCAAAAGCAAAGCAGAAGGTTTATGGAAATCGTGCTGCTTGATTCCCAGTCCAGAGAAGACTCTAATTTTGAGAGAATCTCCAATCTTCTGCCGGGGTAGTCTAGCAATGATCACTCCCATCGAACAACGCCGATCGCCCTTGGGCTTATTTCCTGATCGGTCAGAACCACGGCTTTACGACCGCACTATTGAGGTTCTGCGAGTGCGCCACTACAGTCGTCGCACAGAAGAAGCCTATGTGCATTGGATTCGCCGATACATCGAATTTCACGACCACGAGCATCCCCGCCAGCTTGCGGAATGCGATGTCAACCGATTCCTCACTCAATTGGCGGTCAAGGAACACGTTGCCGCCTCCACTCAGAACCAAGCCTTGTCCGCCATTCTATTTCTTTACGAGCACGTCCTAGAGCAGCCGTTGGACCGCATCCAAGGCGTCGTTCGCGCGCGTCGCCCCAAGCGATTGCCCGTCGTCCTGACGGTCGACGAAGTGTCGAGAGTCATCGCACACCTCAGTGGAGACAAATGGTTAATCGCGATGCTCCTATACGGCGGTGGGCTGCGATTGCTCGAAGCACTTCGCCTGCGGGTCAAGGATTTGGACTTCGAACGCGGTGAAATCACCGTTCGCGAGGGGAAGGGGGACAAAGACCGTGTCACGATGCTGCCGCAGGCGGTCATCTGGCCATTGCAGGAGCATCTCCGGCGCGTGCAGCTCATTCACCATCAGGATCTGTCCGACGGTTATGGTCGCGTCGAACTGCCGCACGCGCTGGCCCGCAAGTATCCAAACGCCAACCAGGAGTGGTGCTGGCAATTCGTGTTCCCGCAGGAACGCCGCTGGCGAAACTTCAAGACCGGGGAGCAGGGCCGTCACTACATCGACGAATCGCTGTTTTCGCGGTCCCTGAAGGCTGCGGTGCGCAAGGCAGGCCTCACGAAGCGAGTCACGAGCCATACGTTCCGGCACTCGTTCGCAACACACCTGCTGATTGGCGGCTATGATATTCGCACCGTACAAGAACTCCTGGGCCACGAGGACGTTCGGACCACGATGATTTACACCCATGTTCTGAACCGGGGAGGACGAGGTGTCCGCAGTCCGGCGGATGGGCTTGCCCCCCGGCCCGTTGAGCGCTAGGCTGAAACAGCCTATCACGCAGAAAATCGCGTGACATGCGAGTAACCGACCGCTACCATTAGACTTACCGCAATTGACTAACTGCGCGTTAGGTTGACAACTTGGCAGCCTACAACTCATAGATTGACCATTCTATAAACGAGTTGAACGAAACCGCTGCGCGGTGGAAGTTGGGCGCGGCGGTATCTGCTCATGC
>JBGSHH010000469.1:0-9680 GCA_041752355.1 Pirellulaceae bacterium
AGAAACTCCGACTCGATCACGCGCAGGCCGCGCCCTTGACTATCGCCATAGCCCCACGGTCCCACTTCGCTCGCGCCGGCATGGTCGATGAGTTGGGCATGCCAGGCGGCTTCGATGCGATCGCGGATCGCCGGCACACTCCCCCCGGGCTCGCCAGCGACGATGATCTTGCGGATGTTCAATTGCCCCACGACGATGCCGTTTTGTCGCCCGACTTCGGCCAGATGCAAAGCGTAACTCGGCGTGGTGAACATGACTGTGGCTTGAGAAGTGCGCAGCAAGTCCAAGCGGGCTTTGGTACTCATGCCGCCGCTGGGTATCACCATCGCCTCGCGCGCGATGCAAGCATCGTGGGCACTCCAAAAGCCGATAAAGGGGCCGAAGCTGAAAGCCATCATCACGCGATCGCTCGGCATGATCTCGGCGGCGTCAAGGACATATTGCCAGGTGTCGAGCCACCACTGCCAATCGTCGGCCGTATCGAGCACCACCAGCGGTCGCCCGCGAGTGCCGGACGTACGATGGTAGCGGACGTAGCTCTCGATAGGGTAGGTGAGATTGGCGGCGAATTCGTTGTCGTGGATTGTGGCCGCTAAACCATCCTTGAACGTGTAAGGTAGATCCGCAAGTTGATCGAGCGACCGGAGTGGCAGTTCGATGCTGGCCAGCTTCTCGCCGTAGAAGCGGTTATACGGCAAGATCGCCACGAGCAGCTCGTTCAAACGCTCGAGCTGATAACGAGTGAGCGCATCAGCCGTGAGGCGTTCCAGGTTGCGTCGTTGGGGGAAGGTAGAACGTAGCATCGGTGCATCCTACCGCGTTGCGGCGACGCTTGCCACCGCTCACACCAACCCGATGCGTCAGCGAGGATCCCCCGGCATTTCATCGCTAACGCTTCGATTAGGGTGACCGACGTGTAGCGCCAAGGTCTTCCGTACATCCAATAGTGCGCCGCCGTCACTTGTTCCGACGCTCCAGAATCATGTTGATCGCAGCACCAACCTGCATTGTTTTAACTTCTTGTTCGTGACGAACATAGACCTTTACCGTAAGGTCACCATCCGTCTTGCGATTTAAGTTTGGACGTTCGAATATGTGCCACACGCTGGCGAAGACGACATAGTCAATCCGATCAGCGTCGGCGTCCCCTATGAGAACCTCTTCATCGTCGTCGCGGAAATCGCCATACGCCGAAAGTCCCGCGTCCGTGAAGTATGACGTTACCTCGGCACAAAGTTCTGGATTCGCGATGATCACCCGAACCTCTTCGACAATCTCAGGGTCGGTGTTGGTCATTTCGGTTTGTCCATTGAGAAGGATGGCATGTGCGAAGGCATCCAAGGCGACGAACTGGGTTATCAATTGATCATTGTATCGCTTGCAGACCGTCTCAGGTTGCCGACGCTGCCAGCGTCGGCAACTTCGGCAGTACTTTAGTATGCTACACTTGGTGTGCTATCCTGCACCACTTTCCGCCTGAGATTGCCCGCCACGTATGAAACCCGCCGATAATCCGTACGCCTCATCTCAAGTCGCCGAACCCATCAGCACCGAGCCGCGGCGTGGCTCGCTATTGGTCATATTCCTGACGGTCTTTGTCGATCTGCTCGGCTTCGGCATGGTGCTACCGCTACTGCCGATCTATGCCAAGCACTTTGCCCAGGAGCATAGCTTCGATCGGGCGACGACCGGCGCAGTGATTGGGCTGCTGATGTCGAGTTTCTCGATCATGCAATTTCTATTCGTGCCGGTTTGGGGGAGACTTTCCGATCGCTACGGCCGCCGGCCGATTCTGATGGTGGGACTGGCAGGCTCGACATTATTTTATGCACTGTTTGGCGTGGCGACCGCAATGCAGAGCTTGTTGCTGCTATTCATCGCCCGTATCGGCGCAGGCATCGCCGGGGCGACGATCTCGACCGCGCAAGCGTACATCGCCGACACCACGACCAAAGAGAAACGCAACAAAGGGATGGCGCTCATCGGCGCGGCTTTCGCACTGGGCTTCACGCTGGGACCATCCTTAGGCATCGTGGCGCTGCTAGCTGGCGGCGATGTGCGGATCAGTCCCTGGCCCGGCTATGTGGCGGCCGGTTTCTCCGCTCTGGCGTTGCTCTTGGCGATCTTTGTGTTGCCGGAGTCGTTGCGACCTGGAGCCAATAGCGCCGAACAACCGTTGTTCGATCGTCAGGCGCTGAAGTCAGCGCTCACCACGCCATCGATTGGTCTGCTCTTGGTCACATCGTTCATCGCGTTGTTCTCGTTCTCAAACTTCGAGACCACGCTCTCGCTGCAAGTGCATCATCTCGTCGAAGGCATGCAAAACGGCGACGAGGTGCCGACGGTCGTGCAAGCGGTACTGACGCACGCTGCCGCCTGGGGCTACGACGAACCGGAGCAAGCGAAGCTGATCGTGATCTTTGTGGTCTTCGCCTTTTTGGGCTTCGTGCTGACCTTCGCGCAAGGTTTTCTGGTGCGACGCCTGGCCGGCAAGATCAGCGAAGGAACGCTGGCGATGAGTGGTGGTATGCTGGCAATTATCGGCTTCTTGCTCTTGGGTTGGGCGGCTACGAGTTCAAGTTTCAACTTGCTATTGCTGGCGATGATCGTCGAAGTGGTCGGCTTTTCGCTGGTGAGTCCTTCGCTGCAATCGCTTATCAGTCGTCGCAGTGATCCGTCACAGCAAGGAGGTATCTTGGGCCTAGCGCAAAGTAGCGCATCGCTCTCGCGCATCCTCGGCCCCATCTTTGGCAACATGCTCTTTGCATTTTCCGCTGCCTGGCCATATTGGGCGGCCGCTGGTTTGATGGCGCTGGCGGTGCTCTTGATGACGAGAGCGACGCGCGGTGGCAAGGACTTTGACAGTTGAGTGGGCAAACGTGTGCAGAGCTACATGCGGGGGGCATGTTATTACGAGGTTCCCCAGGCACCACCGCCTGGCGTCTGAATCGTCAGTCGATCACCGACATGGGCGACGAAGTGCGTGGCATGAGGGAGTGTTTCGCGCGTCCCATCGGCGCGATCCAGCGTTTGTTCGCCTAGCGCGCCAGGCGATCCGCCGTGCAAGCCATAAGGGGCATAGGGCCTGCGACGTTGCGAGAGGATCGAGACGCGCAATTGGCGCAGAAATTCGATCGTGCGCGTCACGCCGTTGCCGCCCTGATGCTCGCCAGCGCCGCCGGAGTCGGCGCGAATACCAAAGGCGTGTAAGCGAACGGGATAACGCAGTTCCAAGACCTCGGGATCGGTCAACCGCGTGTTGGTCATGTGCGTGTGGACGGCATCGGCTCCTGGAGCAAAGCTTGTCGCGCCGCTGCCGCCGCAAATCGTTTCGTAGTAGCCAAACGTCTCGTCGCCAAAGAGTAGGTTGTTCATCGTTCCTTGACTGGCGGCGGCCAGGTCGAGCGCTCCCAGCAACACATCAACCACGCGCTGCGAGGTCTCTACGTTGCCGCCGACAACCGCGGGAGAATTCACAGCAGTGTCACCGGCAGGCGGATTGAGGATGCCAATGGGCAGGATGAGAGTAACCGGCGCGAGGACACCTTGGTTGAGCGGAATCTCTTCGGCCAACAAAAGCCGCAGCACATACATCACAGCGGCGGTGACAATCGCGCGATTGGCATTGAGATTGCCGCGCGAGACCGGGCCGCTGCCAGTGAAATCGATGGTGGCGGCGTCGCCGACGATGGTAATCGTCACCGCGATCGGCGTGCCATCATCCAAATGATCGTCAAACCGCCGCTCGCCATCGGGCAACTGTGCCAGCGCCGCGCGGACCTTCCGCTCGGCGGCGTCTTGGATGTGCCGCATATAATCGGCGACCACCGGCCAAGAATAACGCGCCACGAGCGAACGTAGATCAGCGACCCCTTGCTGATTGGCCGCTACTTGCGCGGCGATATCGGCGAGGTTGCTGGCGACATCGCGCGAGGGATACGATCCGGAGGCAAGCAGCGCCGCGAGTTCATCGAAGCGCGATTGGCCTTGCTCGACGAGCAAGAAATCGCGAATCAGTACACCTTCTTCCGCCAGGCACTTGGAGAACGGCGGCATCGAACCCGGTGTGATGCCGCCGATCTCCGCATGATGCGCGCGACTGGCGGTGAAGAATTGCAACTCGTGCGTGTGCGGATCATGCACCGGCGTGACCACGGTGACATCGGGGAGATGCGAGCCGCCGCGATAGGGATCGTTGGTGACATACACATCGCCAGGCTGCATTTGCGGATGGCTGGCGAGTAGTTGCTTGACCGTTTCACTCATCGCCCCCAGATGCACCGGAATGTGCGGCGCGTTGACGACCAAATCACCACTGGCGGTGAAGAGCGCGCAACTAAAATCGAGCCGCTCCTTCACGTTCACACTGCTGGAGGTATTGCGCAGCGTGATCCCCATCCGCTCGGCGATACCAGCGAAGTGATGGTTGAAGATTTCGAGTTGGACAGGGTCGGGGGAGGAGGAGGGAAGCGAGAGGTGAGAGGCGGGAGATGGGGAAGACTGGCTTTTCGCCGCGACAGTTTGGGCGATTGAAAGGATCCAAGGATAGAAGCGCTCGCGAGGGAAGTATGTAGCGCGCGCTCGATAGACCCGCAGAAACACTTCCTGCGCCAGGTCTTCGGCACGCTCGCGATCACCGACCAGACGTTCGAGTTCTTTGAGCAGTCGGCCTTGCGATCGTAGTACCAGATTCTCAAAGGCGGTCGCGTTACCATTGCGCACTTCCATCATCAACTGTACTTCGGGATCGTCGCGAAACGAATCTGATGATGTCGCCAACACTTCACTATGCGTGAGTAAGAGTTCACCACCCGCGAGAACTTCGGCTTGCCAGTGCGGATCGATGATGGTGGTGGAGGCGAGTTCGGAAATGATCGCGGGGCCGGTGAGACGATCACCCGGCGTGAGTTGCGTGCGCTCGAACAAACCAGCATCGAGCCACAGGCTGGAGAAGTAAAGCGGATGTGCCTGTTCTGCTGCTCGTTGCTTCGCGGTCACGCGGTTGGTTAGTGGCGCGCTGGTTGACGATCGTCCGATCACTTCCACGCGTGCCGCCACGACTTCGAGCGCCCGTTGCGCATGCACGTAACCATAGCGGCGACGATGCTCGTGGGCGAACGCGGTGGCGAAATCGCTGTCAGTAGGGGACTCGATGGTGAGCGGCACATCTGTACCGACATAACGCAAGTCAAGCGAACAGCGCGTCGTGATGCGCTCCTCTGGCACGTCTTGGGCGAGCACCGTTTGCGTGGCTTCGTGCGTGAGTTCGGCGAAGATTTGTTCGACTTCCTCGCGCGACAATTGCGCGAGTGGACAGTAGATACCTCGGACCGCGTGCTGCGTGACATCGGCCAGCCCCATGCCATAGGCGGAAAGGAGACCGGCGTCGGGATGATTGAGAATCTGCGTCATGCCGAGTTCCGTCGCGATTGCGCAGGCGTGTTGCGCGGCGGCCCCACCAAACGCGACCAGCGCGTAGTCGCGCGGGTCGTAGCCTTGGGCGGTGGAGACGCTGCGAATCGCCTGGGCCATGTTGGCATTGGCGACTGCGAGAAAACCAGCGGCGAGATCCGGCGGTGCATACCGCTGGCCAGTTGCCGTGGCGATTTCGTCGATCAATGTTTGCAGTCGCGCTTCCACAGCAGGCAAGGAAAGTTGAAACGGAAAGGCCGACGGCACGATCTTGCCGAGCAGGAAGTTGCAATCGGTGACAGTGAGCGGGCCACCGCCGCCATAGCAAGCGGGACCAGGACGCGCGCCGGCGCTGTCGGGACCGACGCACAACTTCACCCCATCGAACCAGCAGAGCGAGCCACCTCCGGCCGCGACCGTATGAATCGCCAACATCGGGCTCACAACGCGCACGCCAGCCTTTTCGGTCTCGTACTGCATTTCGTAATGACCATCGAACCTCGCGACATCGGTACTCGTGCCCCCCATGTCAAAGCCAATCGCGCGCGAGAAGCCCGCCGCTAGCGCCGCGCGCGAGAAGCCCACGACGCCACCTGCCGGGCCGGAGAGAATGCTGTCCTTGCCTTGGAAATCGTCGGCGAGGACAAGTCCACCAGCGGAGGTGAGCAGACGCAGATCACTATCGGGATGCAGCGACGCGCGCAAGCCTGCAACATATTGCCGCAGCACCGGATTGAGATAGGCGTCGACGACCGTCGTATCGCCGCGCGCGACCAGTTTGATCAGCGGCGAGACTTGATGCGACAGGCTGAGTTCGTCGAAGCCCAACTCGCGAGCGATGGCGGCGAGTTGCTGTTCATGCTGCGGCTGACGATAGGCATGCAAGAGACAAATGGCAAGCGAATCGATGTCTTTGTCGCGGAGTTGCTCAAGCGCTTTGCGGGCTTGGGTTTGATCCAGCGGTTGCAGGATCGTTCCATCGGCGGCGACGCGTTCGTCGATCTCGACGGTGGCAGCAAACAGCGGCGTCGGTTTGCGGATATTGAGGTCGAACAGCTTGGGGCGATTCTGATAGCCGATGCGCAAGATATCGCCGAAACCGCGCGTGGTGACGAAGGCGGTTCGCGCGCCGCGGCGCGTGAGCAAGGCATTGGTGCCACGCGTCGTGCCTAATCGAATCGCCACCGGCGGCAATGGTTGAGCGAGCGGCAGGCCGAGCAGCCAGCGAATGGCAATGATCGGCGCTGCTAGATCGCAACTCAGTTCAAAGGTCTGACCGGGGCGTAGGTGCGCGGCGAGATCGTCGGCCAGTTGGAATTGTTGCGTCGCGACCTCGAATTCTTGCACTTGGGAAGAAGCGACGACTTCGCCTTGGTCGTTCTGGAGCGTGCAAGTGAAGCCGCGCCAGAAGTGCGGTGGATCGTGGCGACGGTGCGGATCATGAAAGGCAGCGCCGGCAACACTTGCGATCGTGCCTTTGGTTGCGCCGCTGCTGAGGACTTTCGCCCGCCGCAGCGCGCCGTCTGGCAAACGCTGCAGGCAATCGGTAAACGTGCCGCCGACATCGATCCAGAATTGATGGTCCATGCGCGTTTACCAACCGTAGGGCAGGCGAGCCGGGCCTGCCTGGGCGTTGATGCCGTGCCGCGCGTCCGCGTTGGTGGGAGTACGATGCCGCGCCCGAGTCAGTATTTCCGTTCCGCGCCGCGTCCACTCCGCCCTCGCTCGGCTCGAGAGGGATACTACGTCGACTTCCCGCCAATCGAGAATAGATGCGAGAAAGTGCGGAGATACATCCGACCGCCGGAGACGGTGGGCGTGCTTTCGCTGGAATCGCCGAGCGACATCTTGCCGATCAGTTTGTATTCCTTCTCGGCGGCGAGCACGATCACATCGCCAGCTTCGCTGATGCAATAAATCTTGTCCGCCACCCGGACCGGCGAACCCCAATACTTGCCCGCGATGCGTTCGCGCCAGTGCAGTTCCCCAGTCTTGGCATCGACGCAGGAGACGATGCCGCCATCGAACCACAGGAACAGCAGGTCGCCGCGCTGCACCGGCGTCGGCACATACGGCGCTTGCGTTTTGACGCGATAGACTTCTTTGGCATTCTCGCCCGGCGTGACCGCGACGACATAGTTGCCGCCGCCACCCGAGCCGGTCGTGCCGATGACCAAATCACCCACCAACAGCGGCGAACTCACCGTCCGCATCGTGAAGACGCTGATCGCCCAGTTCTTTTTGCCGGTGGTCGGATCGAGCGCGAAGATTCCTTCGGCCGTGCTGCAGCAGACAAGTTCCTTCTTGCCGCCGGGAAGTTCGCGAATGCAGGGCGTGCTGTAGGTCGTGGTATCGGTTTCGCACTTGGTCTTCCAACGTTCTTGGCCGGTCAGCCGATCGACCGCCAAGACGAAACTATCGCCTGGGACCTGGCCGTTGTTTTGTTTGTTGTTCTCTTGCGACTTGGTGATGATGACCATGTCGTCGACGATCATCGGCGAACTACCAAAGCCGTGCTGGCTGACCCACGGACCAAGATCGACGCTCCAGACTTCGGCCCCTTCATGGTTGAGCGCTTTGAGCAGCGTCTGCTTGGGATTGCTCCAGGCGACATAAATATGATCGGCATCGACGGCGGGCGTACACGAGGCATAGCTGTTGAGCACATGCAAGTGATGCGGCGTCCCGGCAAACTCCTGCTGCCAAATCACCTTGCCGTCGGCGGCGTTCACGCAGACAACATAGCGCGTCCCTTTTTCGGGATCGGCGCTGAGCAGATAGATGCGATCCTTCCACACCACCGGCGAGGAATGGCCAATGCCTGGGAGTTCGATCTTCCAGTTGTAGTCGGCGTCGGTCCAGGTACCGGGGATGGTGGTGGCTTCGCTCTGACCATTGCCATTGGGGCCACGGAAGCGCGTCCACTCTTGAGCGGTCGCGAGCGACGGAAGCAGGACGAATACGGCAAGCCAAACCAAAGCCGAACAACGCATGGCGGGGTTCCTGGCGGAGGAGCGATCGGGGGAGGTGTGATGGGATTATGGTAACGGACGCGGGGACGAATCGCAAATTGGCAGGTAGGCCTCGCGAGCCGAGCGAGGTCTGGCGGATCGTGGCGACCCGTGGAAGGTCCGATTTGCAGCTCGACGTCGCGCGCTCACCGACCCGCCAACTGGGCGCATCATCCAACGTTGGTCCGCCTCGGCTCGCCGGACCTACAGAACGCACTCCAACAGCCGCCAATCGAGCCAACGACGATCGCGATCTTGGCCCGAACGGCCGATGAAGCCGAGATGCCCGCCGCTCGACGTGATTGCCAGTTCCACCGCCGAGGAGAGCTTCGCCTCGGGGAAGATTCCGACCGGAATCAGCGGGTCGTCGGCGGCGGCGATGATCAGCGTCGGCACGCGAATCTGTGAGAGCAGCGGCGAGGAACTACAGCGCGCGTAGTACTCGATCGCGCCGGCGAAGCCGCTCTTGATGGCCGTGTAACGATCGTCGAACTCCAGCAACGTCCGGGGCGGCGGTACGAGCGGCAATTCGTCGGCAAAGTGGGGCAGATCGCGATGGCGGCGCTTCATGAGCGCGGTCAACGAACGGACAAATGTGCGATCGTAAATTTTATTCCAGCCCAGGCCAATGTTGGCCGAACAACGACTCAGATCGATCGGTGGGCAGACGGCGATGGCGGCATCGAGACCGCCGGGCGGATGCTCGCCTACTTCTCCCAGCAGTTTGAGCGTGATGTTGCCGCCGAGGGAATAGCCGATGACTGTCAGCGGCGAGCCAGGGCAGAGCGTGGCGATGTGCGCGATCGCGGCGGCGGCATCTTCGCTCCGTCCCGCATGGCCAGGATGCTTCGCCAGCGCATAGCCAGCGCCGTAGCCACGCATATCGAGTCGGAAGTTGCGGATGTTGTGTTCCAGTAATCGCGCTGCCAGGCGTTGCATGTAAGGGGATTCGTGCGAGCCACCCAGTCCGTGGATTTGCAGCACCACGCGACTGCCTGTCGTCCACTTCGCAGGCGTATCCTCATGCAGCACCAACACGTCTCCATCGGCCAGTTCGAGTCGATGCTGCCGCGTCTGCTTCGGCCTGGCCGCATGCGGAAGATAGGTGCCAATGATCGTTTGCGCATGCCCACCGCGAACGAAGGGATGGGGGCGAAAGGTGGAAGCGTCGAATCTCATCGCGAAACTTTGCGTGCGCTCAGCAACTAGCTTGTGAACACCAACCAGATGTGGGTGAAAACGAGGACGAAGTAGTAC
>JBGSHH010000470.1:0-4527 GCA_041752355.1 Pirellulaceae bacterium
ACTCAAAATGGTGCACGACACATCGGCAGGCGAGACGGGATCTTTTGTGACGTACGCACCATCTCGATCGGTCGCGCCAATCACTTGCCCCACTTTTACGCCTGCGCCAGCGAAAAGCATGGAGGCAGCGGGAGCCCAATGATCGCGCCCCACATCTTTATTGATTTTGGGCGTGCGACCGAATTCACCCATCGCCACTACCAGCGTGTCGTCCATGAGTCCGCGCTGATTCATGTCCTCGATCAGTGCCGAAAAGCCTTGATCGAACTGCGGTAGCATCCGCTCTAAGCCATCCCAAATTTTGGCGTGATGATCCCAGCCGCCGAAGTTGACCGTGACAAAGCGCACGCCACCTTCCACCAATCGCCTGGCCAGCAAGCAGCTTTGGCCAAACGTATGTCGCCCGTAGCGATCGCGCGATTCGTTCTTCTCTTGCTCGATGGCGAATGCTTCACGCGCTTCGCCGGAGAGGACCATCGCGGCGGCGCGGGCTTGAAACTCATCGTAAGCATTGATTTGATCGTTGCTGTCAATTTTCGCAGCGATTTGGTCCACGGCGGCTAACAGTGAACGGCGGCGATTCACCCGACTGTTGTCCATCTGCATGGCAGGCGAGAGATCGCGGACCTTGTAATCCTTCTCGTTGGGATCGCCAGCTTTGAACGATTCATATCGCCCACCCAGATAGGCACTCTTGCCGAGTTCCCAGGTGAAGGAAGGATTGCGGGGCACAGAGACATAGGGCGGCAACGTTCCCGCGAAACCCAATTCGTGCGCGGCGACCGCGCCCATCGCTGGCCAGTCGCCGAATGCGGAGCCAAAACGGCCCGAAAGCACCCAGTTGGTCGCTGTTTCGTGATGGTCGTTGTTGTGCGCGCCGCTGCGAACGAGCGCGACTTTGTCCATGCACTGCGCCATCTTGGGCATCAGTTCACCGACTTGCAATCCCGCGAGATTCGTGGGGATGGTTTTGTACTTGCCGCGAATTTCCTCGGCGGCATCCGGCTTGGGATCGAAGCTGTCATGATGCGAAAGCCCGCCACCGAGATAACACAAAATCACGCTCTTGGCTCTCGCCTTGGGGGCGGCTTCGTCGGATTGAGCACTCGCTTGGGCCTTCAACAACGACGACAAGCTCATCCCCAACACACCTAAACCGCCGACACGCACAAAGCTACGTCGCGACAGACTCTTACTCAAGGCAATATCGAGCATCGTTCTACCTTTAGTGGTTGAAAGCAAACTCTTTGGAGTTCAGCAACGCCCAGAACAAATCTTGAAATACCTCGCGGCGGTCGCTCCCTGCCATCGCCTGGGTGAAGGCCATGCGCTCGGCGTCGTGTGGCAGGCGGCTGAAGGTCGCCAAAAACAGTTCTTCCGCTACTTTGTCATTGTCGGCTTCCCGGTCGAGCAGTTTATTCAATCGCCCTTGGCCATCGTTGAGTTTGTTGACAATGCCATCCCCATTTTGCAGATGCAATAGCTGCGGCAGCGTGACATCGCCATTGCGTTCGCAGGCACAAGCCGTCACACGATCGGAGCGGCCAAACAAGCTTAGAAAGTACGAATCAATTTGCGGTCCAGGTAGCTGAATCGCCCGTAGACCCACCGGATAGCCTTGGAACGAATCCGGCACGTCGGTGCTTTGACTGATCGCATCCAGCATCACTTCCGCCGGCAAACGGCGCGCGAAGTAGTGGGAGTAGAAGCGCGTTTCGACGGCATTGGAGGGCTTGGTAGCGGAAGCAAGTTGATAGGCACGCGAATTCAACACGAGCCGCATCACATGCTTGATGTCGTAGTTGCTGCCAGCGAATTCGTTCACCATCGCTTGCCACAGGGCAGGATTGCTCGGCGGATTCGTGGCGCGGATATCATCCACGGGCTCAACCAGTCCCATGCTAAAAAAATGCTTCCACAGTCGATTGACCATCGCGCCTGCAAAAGCGTTGTTACCAGGGCGCGTCATCCATTCCACCAGTTTGGAGCGTGGATCGACATCAGCGGGAATCTCCACCTGCGAGCGATCGAGTGGCTGCGCGACCATCATCTGGCCGGTGCGCGGTTGGCGAACCTGCACGGGCTGCTTCAAATGCTCCGATTTTTGTCGCTCCAAATCGGCGATTCGCTTCGTGTGTTCCTCGATCTTCTTCGTATCGCCGTTTTCCGATTGCAATTTAGCCAGTTTCTGTTGCTCATCGCGCATCTGACGCATCAGATTGCGGGCGTGATCGTCTGCCACCAACAGCGATGTCACTCCTTCTTTGGGATCTTTTCGCTCCATCGCCACGCGCGAGAAAAAGGCGACGAAGTGGTAATAGTCGTCCTGCGTGTACTTTTCGAGCGGATGGTTATGACACTTGGCACAACCGATGCGCGTGCCGAGAAACGCCTGCGCGACGCTATCGGCGACTTCGGATTCATCGGAACGACGTTCTCCCACCGTCACCACGAAATAACCCACGGCCGGGTTCTCCGCGGCCGAGCCGCTAGCCGTCAGTACGTCGCGGGCAAGTTCGTTCCAAGGGCGATTGGCCGCAATCTGCGCACGCAACCAGTTGTGCATCTGTCGCACGCCTTTGGCGCCGCGCACATCGTGGTCCCGTTCTTTACGGTTTTGCAGCAAGTCGCCAAATTGCAATGTCCAGAAATCGACAAACTCCGGACGCTCCAACAAGTGATCGACTAGCTTTGTCCGCTTGTCGGCCGCTTGATTCGTTAAAAAGGCGCGTGCTTCCTCAGGCGAGGGCAACGTACCGATCGTGTCGAGGTAGGCGCGGCGCAGAAACTCCGCATCGCTGGCCAGAGGCGAAGGCTCGATTCGCAGCAACTTGAGTTTATCGAACACGTGTTGATCGATGAGATTGTTGCGCTCCGTAAACAGCGAATCATCGACTTCTTGCGCATAGGGAATGGTGAACGTCGCGATCTCGACTTGCCCATCAAACGCCGCGCGAATCACCGACTCGCCATGCCGCGCCGCCTCAACCACACCTTCGACGGACACAGGCAAAAGTCCCGCATCGTTGGATTCGAACTTCGTCAACCAGGTAACATCGCGCTGACGACCGTCGCTGTAGTGGGCGATGGCGGTCAGCGGTTGCTTCTCGCCAACTTTCATCGTCTTGGCGGTGGGTGTGAGTTCTAAACGCGTGATCGTCGCTTCATCTTTAAGGGGGCCAGGCGCACCGGCAGAAATCCAATTCAACAGCGTTTGATAGGCAGGACTCCCCTCAGCGAACAGCTTGCCACCCCCATGTGGCATCTTGCCAGCGGGTTTGAGCAACAACAGGCTGTTGGCAGCGTTGGCGAGATTCACGCGTCGCTGCCCTTCCTCACGCGCGATGTATTTGTAGTCGAGGTCGGGAGCATAGCCCCGGAGCGTCAAGCGAAACCCATTCTGCCCCACCAACTTGCCATGGCAAGCTCCCATGTTGCAGCCAAAGCGCGTCAGCACTGGAATCACATCATCGTGAAACGAAGGCTGGGTCGGAACCTCGACGGCCAAAGCAGGGTTGGCGACGGCGACTACGCAGAGCAATGCAATGCAAACAGCGTGGCAGCGTCCATATGGCATGAGGCATCTCGTGGGAATCGCGCGGGGAGGATGATTAGGTGGGGGGCGACACCGACATTCAGTGGGTCGCATCGGGCACTCGAATTATAACGACCTCCGAGCCAAAAAACGATACATTTGACCCGTTAGACGCAGAATGACCCGTCTTGGCGGTCCGTTACGGTCCGCAAAGATGTATTGGCGAAGGTTTGCTGCCCGATTTGGCAGTTCGCAAGGCCGGAACGGACTCACGCAGGCTTCGACTTGAGCAGATCGCGAATCTCCGTCAGCAGTTTTTCTTCCATGGTAAGTTCCTTCGGCTTGGGATCTTCGACCTTCTTCTTCCAAAGGATGTTCATGATCTTGACCATGAGAAAGACGCAGGCAGCGACGATCAGAAAGTCAAAGGTGGTTTGTAGGAAGTTTCCGTAGTTAACGGTAACAGCCTCGAGCGTCTTGTCCATGAAGCTGCCTGGACTCTCGGGGTCGGGCACTTTGATGGTAATGGCTGGCAGGTTCGCCTTCAGTTCCGTGAACTTAACGCCGCCAATCAGATAGCCAATCGGTGGCATGATCACATCTGCCACCAATGAATTCACGATTTTGCCAAAGGCGGCACCGATGATTACGCCTACAGCCAGATCCACTACACTGCCACGCATGGCGAAGTCTTTGAACTCTTTGAGCAACCCCATCTCGATTTCTCCCTAATTATTCAGAACAATGTCCCCGTCCCCGTTGCGGCGACATGCTAAAGCATACAAATCAGGCGAAGTTTGCCCACGGGTAGAAGAGAATCTTGATTGAAGTCCACTGCCGCATTGGCCTACAATGCAACTGGTAAAACTCCTCTCCACTTGGGTGGCTACTCATTCATGCGCGACGACTTCTTCCAACAGACCGTGCGGCAGATGAATCGCCGCAATTGGCTACAAGTTGGCGGCGCCGGCGCGCTGGGATTGTCGTTGCCT
>JBGSHH010000471.1:0-5154 GCA_041752355.1 Pirellulaceae bacterium
TCGTGATAGCGAAAGCGCACTTCGATGGGCGTTTGGGCGGGCAAGTTCGCGGGCAAATTGCGCACGCTACATTTGCCAATTTGGGAACAATCCTCCGGTGACGCACTTTCACCTTCGACAATTTGCACCAAGATCGAACGCTGCCCCGCCTTTTGCGTTTTGAAAACGCGCTTCGCCGCAACGGGAAGCGGCGTGTTGCGGGGTACTAAAATCGCATTTCGCTGGCGCTTGGTCTTCGTATCCGTAGCGACGACACCCAGGCTATGCGAGTTCACATTGCGAACATGAAAATTCGGCGATTTCCCCGCGAAACGGTCAAGCAATAAACCGGCATGCAGCGCCGCGCCATGCGCTACCGCTTCGTCGGGCGATACCGAACAATCAGGCTCTTTGCCACTGAGTTGTTTCAGCATTTCCACCACCGCCGGCATACGGCTAGAGCCACCGACGATTAATACGCGATCGATCTGATCCCACGTCAAACCAGCGGCTTGTAACGTTTGCCGTGTGGTGAAGGCGGTACGATCGAGCAGATCTTGCGTCATCTCCCAAAACTGCTGGCGACTCACCTCCACTCGGACGGCTTGCCCGCGATAGTCGCAGGCGATATTGGCTTTATTACGGGCGGAAAGCGTGCGCTTCGCGTCTTCGCATTCTCGCCATAGTCGACCTGCCGTGTTGGGATCTTCGCGCGGGTCCATGCCGAACTTACGAATGAATTCCTCCGCCATGAAATCGACCAACCGCTGATCCCAATCGCGTCCCCCCAGTTGCACATCGCCATCGGTCGCTAGCGTCACGAAATCGCGACCGCCAATCTCCATTACGGTCACATCGAACGTGCCGCCACCGAGATCATAGACCAGCACCCGCTGCTTCGCGCCCCCATCGGAACCCTGCCGCAAAAAACCTTGTTGAAAACCAAACGCCACGGCCGCAGCGGTCGGCTCGTTGATGATGTCCATCACCTCGAAGCCAGCCATATAACCAGCGTCCTGCGTTGCCTTACGACGCACTTCATCAAAGTACGCAGGCACCGTCACGACCACCTTGGAGAATTCGCCGATTTGCTTGCGCGAGTCGTTCCGCAACTTGTTGAGGATGAACGCCTGCAACGCTTCCGGCGGATACTGTCGACCGCCAAGTACCTTATGGAACATGCGATGTCCCAGATCGCGCTTAGCGCATTCCGCAATCAGCTCCGCGTCGGTGGACATCGCCTTCATCGCTTCTTTGCCGACGACCACGTTGTTGCCTTCAAAGAAGACCATGGAAGGCGTGATCTTGTCACCTTCGGCATTGATTAACGTCACGGGACGACCGATATCGTCCAAATGCGCGACTACGGAGAAGGTCGTGCCTAAGTCAATGCCGACAGCTTGAACCGAACGAGCTTGCGTCATGCCACTCTTCCAGGTGGAGAGGTACGGACAGTCAGTGAGATGCGAACAGACTCCCTAGTTTAACTGCCAATGCCCTTTGGCACGAGACACGAGCCGAGATAAACCACACTTCGCCGCTATCTGTTCTCGTAGACCCTACCGATTGGCGGATTTGTAGGGCGATGGGCAAGTCTTGGGGAGAATGGGGGTGCCGCCGACCGATACAAGTCTAGTCACAGGATGATGATGATGCGTTTGGCACGGACCAGCTGAGCCTTCCCCCAAAGCCACGCCAGGTGCTTCCATGCCCGTCGATTTTCTCCACGCCATTATCGCCGTAATATTCTTCAGCGTTTGGGTCGTGATCAGCCAAATTGCATTTGGCAATCAACCGCGCGAGGCGCACCACAACGCAAAATCGGCCCCGCATGGAAGCCAGGTTTCCAAGGGGCAACTTCACTAAATCCGCATCCGGGATGGCTCTGGTGCGTGTTTCAACAAGCGCCGGCACTGGTGCTAAAGCTGCGGCGGATGGCCATTAAGTCATTTAAGGGTTGATACTTACAAGATTCTTGCCACGGTTCTTTTCCGAATCTCGCGCTAGTTAAAGAACTTTACCGCACCCTTGCTCCACTGTGCAGTGTTCGCCCCTCTGCACACCCAATTTGATCCGATTCGCACACTTTCGCATGTGTGCGATGGCGGCGTCTCTTCCGGTTCCAGCAGAGAATTCACGCTGCCATCTCGCATTTGGCGAGGTCTCGCAACCATTTTCGATTCGCCCGCCGGTTTTCTTGCGATTCGGCCCGAAAATTGCCACTCTTTTCCCCTGTTAGCCCTACAATTACTTAGAAGCACCGCTCGTGCAGCGGTTTGCA
Source organism: Pirellulaceae bacterium (assembly GCA_041752355.1). Taxonomy (GTDB): domain Bacteria; phylum Planctomycetota; class Planctomycetia; order Pirellulales; family Pirellulaceae; genus JAEZGD01. Next base: position 2,261 of record JBGSHH010000471.1, read on the forward strand.
CCGGCGGATTGGCTTGGCCTCGAAAATAAGGAGGACGCAGCCATGACATTTCAAAAGATCCTTTTCCCGACTGACTTCTCGCACACCGGGGACGCAGCCCTGGCCATGGCGACCGGCTTAGCACGCGACAGCAACGCCACGCTCGTCATTGTGCATGTGCAAGAACCGCCCGCCTACTATGGCGGCGGGGAAATGTACTACGGCATGCTCGATCCCACCACGGATGAGCTTGTCAAACTGTTGGAAGATGTCGTTCCCACCGATCCCAACGTTAAGTTCGAGCATCACATGCTCACAGGTGATCCGGCGGGCGCATTGGTGAACTTCGCCGAAAACGAGCAGATCGATTTGATTGTGCTCGGTACGCATGGGCGGAGTGGATTGTCGCGATTGCTCATGGGTAGCGTCGCCGAAGCGGTCGTGCGTCGCGCGACTTGTCCGGTGCTCACCTACAAGCAGCCGCAATCGGCCGCCGTGTCCAAATAACGGCGGAGCTGCGGCAATTGATATTTGAAAAGACACAAGTCAGGCAAGCCAAGAAACTTGCCTGTGGTAGTGCTTCGCTTCGCGCTGCGCGGCGCTGCAGGTTGGAAGGAGATCCATCATGAACGCTAATCAAGACTGTTTGGCCTATGCAGAACACCTGCAAGCAGAGCATCGTGAACTGCATCAACGTTTGCGTGGCATGCAAGCGGAACTTAACAAGGTCCAAGACCAACTGATCGATGAATCGCTACTGCCAAAGATGAGGGAAATTAGCGAACAGTTGCGGCAGGATCTGACTCGTCACTTCGCGGAAGAAGACAACGAAGGCTGCATGGACTATGCCGCTTCGCGGATGCCGACTCTCGCGGCAGAAGCGCGAGCGCTCGAAAACGAGCATCCACTTCTGCTAGCTCAACTCGGTCGCCTCATCCGCGACCTAAATGGCGCGAAACCCAACGAGCTATCGGTTGCGGCGATCAAGCAACAGTTCGACGCCTTTGTCGTCAAACTGCTCGCCCACGAGGCCCGAGAAAATCGCGTCGTGCAACGGGGTTTTAACATGGAAATTGATTGAACGATTCACAAGACAGGCTTTCGCCTGACAGTGGATTTTATCACTACGTAAAGGAAGCAGCTTATGAATCGGTCGTTTTGCGGCACTTGGCTCTCGCTGGCGGTCATCGTCTTGCTCGTCTCTTCGACGTGGGCCGCGGAGCCAAAACCGCCTGTCGCCACCTTCATGCGAGCCAAGCTGGGTCACTCGCAGAAACTGCTCGAAGCCCTGACCACGGAGGACTACGATGCAATGGCGAAAGAATCGCAACAACTCAGTTTGTTGACGTTGGCGGAACAGTGGGAAGTGCTGCAAACGGCCGATTATCAGCAACACAGTCGCGAGTTTCGTCGCACCGCCGAAGCACTCACAGAAGCAGCGAAAAAGAAAAATCTCGACGGTGCTGCGTTCGCCTATGTGGAACTGACCATGAAATGTGTAAACTGCCACAAGTACATCAAGAAAGCTCGCATGGCGAGCGTTGATGAGCCGAAGTTTGAAAAGAATCTGTTGCGATAGACAGGAGAAAGCAGGCGATCTCATGTCATGGTTACCTAAAAAATGTGTCCTTGTGCCGGTGGATTTTTCCGACGAGTCGTTCGCCGCTGTCGAAACGGCGCTGTCGCTCGTTTCCCAACCCGGCGAGGTGCATGTACTCCACGTGTTGCCGGAACTCACACCTCTGGAACCGAGCGAAGCGTGGCAAACGTTTGACAATCAAAGTCGGCTCGAACACGCCCGCACCTTACTGCACGATCGACTCATTTCCGACTCGCATCGAAAGATGAAGGTGGAAGTCATTGTCGGTGATCCGGGGCATGCGGTTGCTAATTTTGCTCGTGAAATCAAGGCCGATCTGATCGTAATGCCATCGCATGGCCGCACCGGCCTGGCACACATGCTCATTGGTTCCGTCGCCGAACGGGTCGTTCGGCTGGCCCATTGTCCGGTGTTAGTACTTAGAAAGTAAACTCTCGACTGGACGGATCTGAGAATCCATCCGTCCAGGATCAGGCACGCAACAGCCACAATGTGATACCTAGCGTCACACTTCCAGCCAGCGTCGCTAAGAGGCTATTCTTTCGCCACAATAGCATCGCCGCCGCGAACGTTGCGATGAGCAATGCTTCGGGTTGTAGCGAGGCGACGTCAGGGATGAGCACTCGCAAAGCACCATAGTGCGCGATTCGCACGCTCGCAAACAACGTGTGTAGCGCGAACCAAATCGCCAGATTCAACACACAACCGACGACCGCCGCCGTAATCGCCGAGAGTGCGGCGCTAAGCAGTTTGTTTTGTCGTGCCTTTTCGACATAGGGCGCGCCGGCGAAGATCCAGATAAAACAAGGTATGAACGTCGCCCATACCGCAACGCAGGCACCAATCACCCCGCACCATAGAGCTGATAGCCCCGGCGTTTGCGCCGGACCAAGGCGATACGCACCCAGAAAGCCGACAAATTGCAGCACGATAATTAGTGGCCCTGGTGTCGTCTCTGCCATTCCCAAGCCATCGACCATCTCTTTTGGCTCAAGCCAATGATAGGTTTCGACCGCGTCTTGCGCGACATACGTCAGCACCGCGTACGCGCCACCAAACGTGACCATCGCCGCCTTGCTGAAGTAAACACCTTCGGTCACAAAAACGTGCTGCGAGCCCAAGCACATCGCCAGCGCGGCCAGTGGTCCTAACCAAATCAATAGTCCCACCGCCAGCACCACCACCAAACGCCTTAGTGAGGCTTTGGTATGCGGCAACACCATGCTATCCGTCAACAGCGGTGGTCCCTCGGCCGATTGTTCGCCACCCTTATGCCCCGCGACGACATTAAAGATCTCCGGCGAGAATCTCCCGC
>JBGSHH010000472.1:0-4044 GCA_041752355.1 Pirellulaceae bacterium
TTTGGCGCGCCCAGGGCTTTGCCGCGGAATTTGGTCACTACGGCGAGTTGCTGTTTGGCGCGCAATTGGCGCGGCTAGGTGCTCGACTGGACTATGCGAGTACGGCGAACGTAGCGCACTTTAACGATGGCGACTTGCGGCATTTCGTCACCACTCTGATTCAATTTGGACGGGATGAAATGCGCTTTCGCGCCGCGCATCCCCATTCACCCTTGCTGAAATACTTGGGCGACAATCGCCTTTGGGATGATCGCTACTCATTGTCGCGCGCGGCCGGCCTGCGAAACTTGGGACGATTGTTAGCGGAAGGTTGCCAACGCTTATCGCATGGCGACTTACGTGGCACTGGGCGGGCTTTGGAACAGGCCTATCGGGCGGCGCGCACCGCGCTCTGGGGACCGAACTGGCTCAAATGCAAGGCATCGCTGGCGGTACGCTGGTCGTTGTTCAAACTATGGACCAACCCATCCGCGGATGACGTTTATCTTGCCACTTTCCGCGAGATGTGGCGCAACCTCATTCGCCTGGGACACGTGCAAGGGGTTGTGGAAGCCATACGAACAAATCCCGCGCCAAGCAAACAAGTCGTCCCAATTCCGTTACGCCGACGCACCACTGGCGAACTCTCCAAGGCGGCTTGAGCCGAGCTAGTTATAGCGGGCGTTGAGCCCACTTTCTGGTGACCTCACCGTAGGCGATTTCTCGCGCTCCGCCCGTAACCAATCCTCTGGTGATGTCATTCACCCGTTGTAGGGCTTAGTATGCGCCCTAGCTGAATCACCGTAAGGATGGCGGCTTTACACGCAAAGCTTTGCCTACTGAGGAGTTACATTAACGTGCGCAGAAGTTGGCTCGGAATTCTGACACTGCTGCTGGCCGTGCTATTGGGCCAATCGCCGCTCCAAGCCGAAGGGGAATGGGAAATCACCCCCCAGAGCGAGGAGTCGCTACGCAAAGGCCTGGATTGGCTGGCAAAGAACCAAGGCCCCGATGGAAATTGGGGTTCGAGCGATCTGGGCTTGGTAGGCATGGGGGCACTTGCGTTCATGTCGGCGGGACACTCGCCGGGACGTGGGAAGTATGGGCAGCCTCTCAAGCGAGCCCTCGATTACGTCACGAACAATGCGAAGCCATCGGGATTGCTTAATATCTCCGATCAGCAGCGCGATATGTATAACCACGGTCTAGCGACGTTTGTGCTCGGACAAGCTCATGGTATGAGCAGCACGCCGGATCGCAAGCTTAATACGGCTCTCGATCGCGCTCTTAAGCTCATTTCAAACACACAATGCGAGGACGGCGGCTGGGACTATCGGGCGCATCGGCAGCAAAACGGCCATGATCTCTCGCTGGCAGTGATGCAAGCCAAGGCGTTACGCAGCGCGGTCGACAGTGGCCTGGAAGTACCGCCGGAAGTTATCGACCTGGCGATCAAGAGCGTGCGTGAGCATTACTGCCCTCAAGATGGTCGGCGCGATCGTCCGGAAGCGGAGCAGCAAAAGGTGCCCGGTCAGTTCACCTATGGCAAAGGTGGTGGTGGCGGCACCATCGCGATGGCGGCGTGCGGCGTCGTCTGCATGCAAGAATTCGGTCAATATGACGATTGGCGCATTCAGAAGAACATGGAAGTCATTTCCGCTTCGATCAGCCAATTGCCAAAGCCTCGTCCGCATGATGGCAGCATGCCCTACGATGCTTACACCATGTACTATGTCGGTCAGGCGCTGTATCAAGTCAATGGCGAGCATTGGCAGGCCAACTACCCCAAACTTCGTGATTACCTTGTAACGTCGCAGGTGAAATCAGATAACGATCCCAAAGAGAATGGGAGTTGGCGCGATCACGGAGCGCAAGGTGGCGGGCGTGTTGGTGGGCGCGAAGGAAATCTTTATGCCACCAGTGTTGCTTGCTTCGTGCTGGCGATTCCCAATCGCTACTTGCCGATTTTGCAAGAAGGCCGCATTGAGAGTTTGAAACAAAAATTCGGTGCGGGGCAGTAGCTAGACTTTTCCGATAGTCGCATCCTCCTGCGGCGTGGGCATGCTAGATTACGATTTGTAGGGTGAAGATTCTGTGTTTAACTTCCTGTTGAGCTTTCTGCCTTCCTTCTCCGCGTGGACCTTCGCGCTAGCAGGTTTGGCATGCGCGACGGCACCGGTGCTGATTCATCTGCTCAATCGTCGGCGCTATCGTGTCGTGCATTGGGCCGCGATGCCCTTCTTGCGCGAAGCGCTGCAACGCAATCGTAAGATGATGCAGTTGCGCGACATTCTCATTCTGTTACTGCGCACGGCGGCGGTATTGTTTTTTGGTGCGGCCCTGGCGCGTCCATTCTTTGCGAGTTCAGCCGCCAACTTTGATGCCACCAAGCCGCTGCACGCCATTTTGGTGCTCGATAACAGCCTGAGCATGGGCTACGCGCAACTGGAAGGAACCTTGCTGGACAAGGCCAAAGACCGCGCGAAGACGTTCATTGAAGAATTGCCAGAAGGCAGTAAAGTGACGGTGATTCCCCTCTGCGGCAGCGAAACGGCGATTAGCGCCGATCCTTACACCGCTAAAGACAAGTCGCTTATCGCCGCCATTGATGGCTTGGAAGTGGTCGATCGTTCGGCGAGTTTGCAACGCGCTGTCAACGAAGCCATGAAGGCCAGCGAAGCCGCACCTGAACTTGCCCAGCGCATCGTCTTCATTAGCGATCAACAAATCAGCAACTGGAGCGATCTGCAAAACGCCGAGCAATTCAAGAATCTCGGACCGATGCAAGTCGTCGATGTCTCGCCGGCGGAGTGGGAAAACACCTGGGTCGCCGATTTGAAAATTCAAGACGGCATTGCCGATGTCGAAACGCCCACGACCTTCGTCGTGGAATTGCAACATCGCGGCACGACCAGTGCGGCGCGCAAGGACTTGCAGGTGCAATTCTTCGTCGGCGATGAAATGGTGGCCGAGAAGGCGTTATCGCTCGATGGACAAAACACGCAGCGCGAAGTGACGTTTGAATACACGTTCAGCACGCACGCGCCTTCGGAAGGACAGCCAGAGTATGTGCCCGTCAAAGCGGTGATTTCCCCCGATGCGCTAATGGCTGACAATCAACGCCATTTGGTGGTGCCGGTTGTCGCATCATTGCCCGTGCTGTTCATCGATCAACATAGCGACGAAGAGGAAGCCACCGGCAGCAGTACGTTCGGCGACACCCGGCACGTGCGCTCGCTGTTGGCACCGACGCTCAGTCGCGAGGAAATGAAACGTCAGCTGATCAAGATCAAGCATATCAAGATCGACGAACTATCGCAAAGCGACCTGGAAGACGCCCGTCTGGTAGTGATCGCTGGCATTCGCAATCCGGACTCGGAAGCCACTGTGAAGCTCTTGCGCGATTACGTCAAGCAGGGTGGGCAACTGGTGATTGGCACCGGTGGCGATTTCAATCCCCAGGCGTGGAACGAACTCGCCTGGAACGATGGCGCTGGCATCCTGCCGGCACCCTTGGTGGGCGAGCCGATCGGTAAATTGCCCAGCGAAGCGGTCACGAGCCTCGACCCGGTCTTTATTTCGTTCGAGAGCTTGCGATCGCACTATTACTTTCAACTCGGCGCGACTTCGGAACAGCATCTGCGCGACATCTATAGTGACCCACTCTTCTTCAAATATGTCGATACCGACATCGATCCCCAAACGATCGAGAAGTTAAAAGAAGCGGAGATCAAGCGACTCGATGAAGAGTACACCGCCGCCGCCGAAGCGGACCAGTTGCGTGCCGATTTGGCGAAACGCGATGCCGCCGGCGAGCTTGATGAAGCTGGCCGTAAGAAGCTGGTCGAAGCGGATGAAAAGGTGCGTGAATATCGCCCACTTTGGCTCAAATGGACTCAAACGGGTTCGCCGGAGGACCTGCCGACCGATCCCGAACAGCGTCAGCGTCGATTGGAAATCCTCGCCAATGGCACGCTACCGCAAGTGCGAGCGCGCTTCACGAACGTGTACGGCACCGCCTATTTGATCGTACGTCGCATTGGGAACGGTAACATCCTGTTCGAT
>JBGSHH010000473.1:0-3368 GCA_041752355.1 Pirellulaceae bacterium
ATCGATACGAATGCGTTCTTCTGGAGCGCTGGTGGCAACCGGAATGAATTCCTCCGCAGCACCCGCCACGGGCGGCAGCGTCGCGAACTCTGGTAGCGGCGGTAACTCGCCTGCTGGCGAGGCCACGCTAGCTTCCCGCGCGGCTATGAACCAATCGATCACTTCATGATATTCGGCTTGCGGTCTCCCTAGCGCCTCGAAGCGATTCCATACTTTGTCGCCGAGTTCGCGCCGACGATTGTATTCAGGCCGCTCGGTGCGGAACGTGTCATAGACCGACACGCGATAGAGCCGTGCCGCATGTTCCGCGCTCATCGACGTTTCGGCGACCGGCGTAGCTTCACTGGCGGGAGCGAACAAGCCCAACAGTACCGACAACAACACGCTGTTCATCATGAATTCTCACTAGTGGACGAAGGCCGTGCGATCATCGAAGATGGAACCGCTCGGCGACACACGCTCTAACCTAAACCTACGGCCCAATGGGCAATGGTCAAGTGGCGGTGGGGTTGTAGCGATTATGTGTTGTTGGCCTCGCGAGCCGGGCGAGGCGTCATCCGTGGCAAGCGCGCGCGTTAGGCAATTTGTGCGGCGCGAGTTTAACCGAGTAATCCACCGTGATTTGTTCGCCATCGACCACTCCTGGCCGGGCTCGGCGCGCCTGACCTACTTCAGAATCTAATCCCCTGTGCGTGAATTGCTTCGTTCCTGGCCGATCGTACTCACCGTGTTGCTGGTGCCGATCGTGCCGTTTGTGCTGTTAGGTGGTCGCATTGATGAATGGTTTGCAGCCTGGCAGGAAAGGACGAGCGATCCTACGTCCGCGACGCTCATGGTTGTCGGACTCTTAACGACCGATATTCTGCTTCCTATTCCATCGAGCATGGTGAGCACCTTCGGTGGCGGCAAACTGGGTTGGTTCTGGGGTACCTTTGCATCGTGGCTGGGTATTAGTTTGGGAGCGATACTTGGCTTTGCGCTGGCTCGTTGGTTGGGACCACGCTTCACACGCTGGTTCGCGAAACCGGAATCGCTCGCGCAGATGAGTTCGCTCAGCGATCGCTACGGCCCGAGCGTGATCATCCTCACGCGCGGAATTCCCGTCTTGGCGGAAGCTAGCGTGCTATTGCTTGGCCTGGAACGTTTGCCTTGGCGGAAGTTTCTGCCGCCGCTGCTACTTTCCAATTTAGGACTCGCCTTCGCGTACTCCGCCTTTGGCGATTTTGCCGAGCAATACAACTCCGTGCCACTCGCCTTGGCGATCTCCATCCTCCTTCCGGTCCTTGTCGCCGCTGTGGTACAAAGGAAGTGGAGAGGTGGAATGGAGAAGTAAAGACGTCGGAACTAGTAACTAAGACCTAAGACCTAAGACCTAAGACCTAAGACCTAAGACCTAACGATCGCCACACCATGCCCAACACCCTCGAAGTTCTCGATCCCGCCGTCTACAACATCATCACGCGCGGCGCCGGCCCCGCTGGCGCATTGCCACTGACCGACGACATGCTCCGCAATTGGGCCAGCGGACATCTGTTCGGCATGACGCAAAACGCAGGCATGGGCTGGAAGCCCGAGGACATGCTGGGCCCGCAATATCTCATCCTCAGCACTCAAGGTGGCGTCCGCGCACCGGATGGTTCGCCGATCGCGCTTGGCTATCACACGGGACATTGGGAAGTGGGACTGCTGGTGCAAGCGGCCGCGAAAGAAATCAAGGACAGCGGTGGCGTGCCGTTTGCCGCGTTCTGTAGCGATCCTTGTGATGGTCGCACCCAAGGTACGACCGGCATGTTTGATAGCTTGCCGTATCGCAACGATGCCGCCGTGATGTTTCGTCGCTTGATTCGTTCGCTGCCGCAGCGGCGCGGCGTGATCGGCGTCGCGACGTGCGACAAAGGCTTGCCTGCAATGATGATGGCGCTGGCGGCGATGCACGACTTACCATGCGTGCTGGTTCCTGGCGGTGTGACGCTGCCACCCATCCAAGGTGAAGATGCTGGCAAGGTACAGACCATCGGCGCGCGGTACGTACATGGCGAAATCAGCTTACACGACGCGGCGGTGGCAGGCTGCGCGGCGTGTGGTTCGCCTGGCGGTGGCTGCCAGTTCTTGGGTACCGCCGCCACGTCGCAAGTCGTCGGCGAAGCGCTCGGCATGTCCTTGCCGCACTCCGCACTCGCCCCCAGTGGACAGGCGATTTGGCTAGATACTGCCGCCCGCAGCGCAATCGCTTTGCGCTCACTTGACGAACGTGGCCTTACCATGCGCCACATTCTCACACCTGGCGCGCTGCGTAACGCCATGGCGGTGCATGCGGCTTGTGGAGGCTCGACGAACCTCTTGCTGCACATTCCCGCCATCGCATTCGCTGCTGGCGTGACGCGTCCCACGGTCGATGACTGGAATGAGATCAATCGCCGCGTGCCCCGCTTTGTGGATGTGCTCCCCAATGGCCCTAAAAATCATCCCACCGTGCAATTCTTTCTGGCGGGCGGTGTGCCGGAAGTGATGTTGCACTTGCGCGAACTCGATTTGCTCGATCTGAACGCACTGACCGTTAGCGGGCAGACCGTCGGCGAAGTGCTCAGCTGGTGGGAACAGAGCGAGCGCCGCGTGAAATTGCGAGCGCTGTTGCAAGCGCAAGAAGGCGTCGATCCGGATGAAGTCATCATTCCGCCGCAGGAAGCGATCCGTCGCGGTATGACGAGCACCGTTTGTTTCCCGATCTGCAACATCGCGCCCGAAGGTTCCGTCATCAAAAGTACGTCGATCGATCCGGCGGTCGTCGATGCCGACGGCGTTTATCGTAAAACCGGCCCCGCGCGCATCTTCACCAGCGAGCGCGCTGCCATCGCTGCCATCAAAGGGCAAACGCCGCAGCCAATCAAGCCAGGCGATGTGCTGGTGCTGATCAGTCGCGGCCCGCTGGGTTCTGGCATGGAGGAAACGTATCAGATCACCTCGGCGCTGAAGTTCTTGAAGTGGGGACGGGAAGTGGCGGTGATTACCGATGCGCGGTTTAGCGGCGTCAGCACCGGCGCTTGCATTGGCCATGTCGGCCCGGAAGCGCTCGCTGGCGGGCCAGTGGGCAAGCTGCGCGATGGCGACCTGATCCAGATTGAAATCGATCGCGTGAACCTACATGGCACGATCAACTTCGTCGGCATAGCTGGGCTGATCGTTTCGCCGGAGGAAGGCGCAAAACTCCTCGCCGCGCGCGAGTTACGCGACGATTTGCATCCCGACAAAGACCTGCCAGACGATACGCGTTTGTGGGCCGCGCTGCAAAGTGTCGGCGGCGGCACCTGGGGCGGTTGTGTGTATGATGTCGAACAAGTGCTGGCGCGACTCTCCGCCGTGATGCCGCC